>NZ_JBEZFT010000002.1:0-245427 GCF_040649595.1 Kribbella sp. NPDC048915
GCGTGAACAGATCAGTGAACGCGGCCTCGTGCTCGGACCGGAACCGGGCGACCGTCGTGTGATCCGGGACGTCTTGGGCACAGATCACCCGGAACGCCACATCGGTCGTGCACAGCCGCTCGATCTGCCGCGACGACCGCACCCCGTGCGCATACGCATACAACAGCAACGTCACCAGCATGTCCGGATCGAACCCCGCCCGCCCCTGCCGGAACTTGGCTCTGGCCTGCCGCGAGTGGAACACCGCCGTGTCCATCTCGGCCACCACATCAATCAGAAACCACGCCAGATGATCCGGCCCCAGCCAATCCGCCATATCCGGCGGCAACAGAAACGCCTGACCACGATCAACCGGCCGATACGAGTTCGCCACCACCCAATCCTCGAACCCCCAACCCACCAGAACCACCAGCGCCACGCCCCATTCCGCAACAGGCTCTACAACCCGGCAGCCGCGAAACAACCCGCCAGCGCGATCCCGGCAGCCGCGGGCGACTGGGGTCAGGCGCTCAGATCTGCGCCTGGCCACCGTCGACGTACCACTCGGCTCCGTTGACGAAGCTCGACGCATCCGAGGCCAGGAACGTCGCCACAGCAGCGATCTCGTCCGGGTGGCCGAGCCTCCCGAGCGGGACCTGCACCGCAACCTGGCCCAACTGCTCCACCACACCTGCCAGGCCGGGGGTGTCCGTCGGCCCCGGGCTCAGTACGTTCACGCGGAACTTCCGCTCCCGCGCGCTGAGCGCCCAGCTGCGCACCAGGTTGCGTACCGCCGCCTTCGACGCGCCGTAGATCTCCAATCCTTGTTCGGGCCGCCGGTCGCTGGTCGATCCGGTCACGATGATCGAGGCGCCGTCGGACAGCAGCGGCAGCGCCTTCTGCACGGTGAAGACGGTGCCCTTCACGTTCGTCCCGAACGTGGCGTCGATGGCTTCCTCCGTGAGCTCGCCGAGCCGCTCAGGGACAGCCCCGCCCGCGTTCGCGACCAGTACGTCGACGCGGCCCGCCTCGTCCCGCACCACGTCGTACAGCTCATCGAGATCTGCCTGGACCGAGACGTCGGCGCGCACCCCGGTGGCGGCCGGACCGATCTCGGCGACTGCCGCGTCGAGCGGCTCCTGCCGGCGCCCGGCCAGGAACACCCGCGCCCCTTCCGCGGCGAACCGCTTGGCGATGGCCAGCCCGATCCCGCTGTTCGCGCCGGTCACGACCGCCACTTTGCCTGCGAGTACTTCGGTGTCCACGTGTCTGCTCCTCAATTCTTGACTGATTCGTCCATAACGCTAAACCGTTCTGGACGATCGAGTCAAGAATGGGTATGGTCGTTCCCATGGCACGACCCCGGAAGTTCGACGAGCAGCAGGTCCTGGAGGCCGCCCGGGAGCGGTTCTGGTCCAACGGGTACGCCGCGACGCGGATGGACGACATCGCCGCGGCGACCGGGCTAGGGAAGGGCAGCCTGTACGGCGCCTTCGGTGGCAAACAGGAACTGTTCCACCGCGTGTTCGACGAGTACTGCGGCTCGATCGTCGATGCCACCCGCCAAGACCTCCGCGGCGACGACGCGGACGCCTACGAGCGACTTTCCGCGCACATCCACGCGGTCGCCGCATCGACCGCCGCGGACGCCGCCCACCGCGGCTGCCTGCTCGCCAAAGGCACCGCCGAACTCGCCGAACACGACACGGTCGTCGCCCAACGAGCCCGCGTCGCCGTCGATGCGCTGCAATCGGCGCTGGCGGATGACATCGCCGCGTGCCAGCGCCACGGCGACATCGCGCCGGACCACGACCCCGCGAAGCTCGCCGCCCTCGTGCTCGCCGTCCTCCGCGGCATCGAAGCGCTCGGCAAGGCGGGAGCAACCGAACAAACGCTGACCGACATCGCTGACACCGCCTTGGCCGTCCTCCCCCGCCCCTGAGCCTGCCGGACGGTCGTAATTCGAGGGGCCCTTTGCTCATGGGCTGACTAGGGTGGCCGGGTGAGCCTCGACATTCCCGACCAGGTCCGCCGGACGGTCGTTGCGGATGGCAACGAGTCGTGGCTGGACGAGTTGCCGGGCGTCGTCGATGTGCTGGCTGATCAGTGGTCGCTCGTCGTCGGGTCCAGTTTCGAGGGCGGTCATGCGGCACTGGCCCTCGACGTGACACTCGCCGACGGCACTCCGGCGGTCCTGAAGGTCGGCGTACCAGGTCGGGATCTCACGCCGGAAGCGACGGCTTTGCGGTTGGCTCAGGGCGAAGGATGCGCGTGCTTGCTGGGCGAGGATCTGGACCGGCGCGCGCTGCTGCTGGAGCGCCTTGGAGCTCCGATGTACGACGTGGTGGCGGACCCTGCTACCCGCCACGAGTTGTTGTGCGATGTCGCCGTACGGCTGTGGCGTCCCGTCGATCCGGACGTGGACCTTCCCACCGGCGCGACGCTGGCCGCGCAGTACGCCGATCGACTGGAAGGCCTCTGGGAACAGGCCGGCCGGCCGTGTTCGGCGGCCACTGTCGAGGATGCGCTGGCGTGCATGGACCGACGTCGCCGCGCCCACGACGATCGCTCCGCCATACTGGTCCACGGCGACATCCACGAAATGAACGCACTGCAGGCGATCGACGGTACGTACAAACTCATCGACCCCACCGGCCTCCGCGCCGAACCGGCCTGCGACCTCGGCACCATCGTCCGCTGCAACCCCGCCCTCGGCGACGACCTCCACGTCCGTACCGAGCGCTTGGCGTCGCGCACCGGCGTGGACGCGACCGCCATCTGGGAATGGGGAACCATCCACCGCGTCGTCAGCGGCCTCTACGCCCACACCATCGACTTCCAGCCGTTCGCGCGCCAACTCCTCACCGAAGCCGACCGCCTCAGTCGTTGACACCCGCTTGCCGGGAGTCGTTCGATGTGAAGGGGGTCGGTACTTCAATCAAGGGGGCGGGCATGAGTCCGTGCAACCGACGTGCGGTACGGCGGGGTCGCGTGGGCGATCACCTGCCCCCGTACCGCTGACCGCCGTGCCGACGCCAGGTCTGACCGCACCGGTCTGGCGAACGCGCCGATCCGCGGCCGTCGCCGGAATCGTCTTCGCGCTGCTCCTGCTCGTCGCGATGATCCTGACCCGCCTGGCACTCGACGACGCCGATCCCGAATCGCTCCGGGTCAACGCTGCCCGCCGTGACCAGATCCGGCTCGGTCTGCACCTGGTGCCGTTCGCGGGGATCGCGTTCATCTGGTTCATCGGGGTGGTGCGCGATCAGATCGGTGCCGTGGAGGACCGGTTGTTCTCCACCGTGTTCCTGGGCAGCGGCCTGCTCTTCGTCGCGCTGATCTTCGTCGGTGCCGTGTACACCGCGACTCTCCTCAGCCTCCTGGACAGACCGCCGACCGACCCCGAGATCTGGCTGTTCGGACGCGACTTCACCCGGACCCTGATCTCGGTCTACGCGATGCGCATGGCCGCCGTCTTCACCCTCTCGGTCTGCACCCTGGGCCTCCGCGTCGGCGCCTTCCCGCGCTGGGTCGCCTTCACCGGCTACGCCGCCGCCCTGATCCTCCTGACAGCCGCCGGCGACCACAAATGGACCCAGTTGGTCTTCCCCACCTGGGTCCTCCTCCTCAGCACGATCATCCTCATCACCAACCCCCACCACCCAGCACCTGAGGCACGTCGAGGGTAGTTGGTTCCGTACAGCTTGTACGTGCGGCTGAGAGACGTCGTACCAAGAATCCTTGGGTACGGCGCACCTCGTACACAAACTGCACGAGGTCCGGCCGGCCTGCCGCAGATTCCCCACGCGGCTCGCCCAACTCCCCCCACTGGGGCCACAAACAAGAACAGGTGCCGTCAGCTACCGCTAGAGGTTGCGGCGAGCGACGACTCGGGTGAAGCCGAGCAAACGGCCTGCGTCCGTGCGAAGCATGTCCGCTTCCCACTGTGGCGCTTCACTGTCGCGATCGCAGACCTCGTTCCAGTGCAGCCAGTCTCGCCATCCCTCGGGCAGCCGATCGGCCAGTTCAACGGTTGCCAAACCGGTCTTTTCCCAGTGCCGACGCCACCACTCCGGACTGTGCCACGCGCAGAAGTCCCAATGCCAGTACTCCTCGAGCCCGGCAGGCGGGTAGGTACTACACTCCTCGGCCAGCCCGGGCTGGACGATCCCAATCCACCCGCCGGACTTCACGAACCGCGAGCAGTACCCCAGGCAGAGGTCGTCGGTCCCAAAGTAGTGGTACGCCCCGATGCTGATCATCGCGTCGAAAAACCCGTCCGTGAACGGCAGCGCATGAGCCTCCGCGTAGACCGGATGTACCCGCCCCTCGACTCCCGCCTCGACGATTCGTCCCCAGTTCTCATCCGGCTTCACCCACAGATCGGTAGCCCAAACCTCGACCCCGAACTCCTTCGCCAGAAAGATCGAGCTCAATGCTTTCCCGCATCCGAGGTCCAGCACTCGCATGCCCGCCTCCAGCGGGATGACATCGCTCAGTGCCTCCGCTTGCCAGACGACGTTGGGCCCCATCACCCCGTCGACCATCCACCGCCCTGAATACCGCCCGGACCGCGGGTAACGTTCGTTCTTCAAGAGAACATCGAGCTCATCGTCATCCATGCCGCCGCAGTCTTGAACCAACCTCACACGAAAACAACTGGTTTTGGTGCTCCTGCCGGGCAGAAGGTCTCTGAACGCGGCGGACTCAACGCCTCGCGAGCTGCGGCACAGCAACGTGTCGTTGCTCAGCGCCAGCGGCGTGCAGATCGAGCAGATCTCGTAGGTGGTCGGGCACAAGACCACCCAAGTGACCGTAACGGTATACCGCCACGAGTTGCGGCCGGTGCTGCCCGAGGAGCCGAACCGATGGACGAGATCCTGCCCCGAAACCGTTAGTACTCAGGTCATGCAAGAGGCCGGTCTCCCGAGTGGGAAACCGGCCTCTGACCTGGGGTGGAGCTTAGGGGATTCGAACCCCTGACCTCTTCCATGCCATGGAAGCGCGCTACCAACTGCGCCAAAGCCCCGCGGTGTCTTGCGACTCGGAAAGCTTAGCGGATGAGGGGCGGCAAAGAAAAATCGGTTCCCTCGTGGGGCTGGTGAGGTAGGCAACAGCCCGTTTCCGGCCGACGACAGCCTCCGCGCGCTGCCCCGACGTACTCCGCCAGTTCCCATGATCCGCCACTCATCGCGCCGTTCGATGGGAGCGGCCGCGACGCAGCGCGGCCGGCTCGCTGGGAACTTTTTCGTCACCGGGTGCACATTTGTTTCCCAGCGAACGCCGCCGACGCCGGCTCCCGCAGGAGCTGCCCGTGGATCTGGCGTCATCAGTACCACCGACAGCACGTACGCCGGGACCGCACGGAGCAGAGCGTCGGCGGCCAATCGACCTGCCGCCGGCGAGTTCCGGCGTACGGTCAGCGTTGGGGGTCGTCGCTCATGACCGGTTCAGGAAGGGAGCCGGCGTTCCATTCTTCGATGCGCCAGCCGTGGCGGCCGGGGAGCAGCGAGACCCAGTTGCAGTTGGACAGGCCGCCGAACGCGGGCCAGTTTGCCTGCGGGATCCCGAGGAACAGGCAGATCCCGACCCGCGCCGCCAGGCCGTGCGTCGCGATCACAATCGTGTCCTCGTCCGAGCCCTCCGCCGAGATCCGCGCCAGGGCGCCGGCGAAGCGGTCGGCGACTTCTTCGACAGTTTCGCCGTTGGTGCCGCGGCGCTGGGGTTCGCCGTTGCGGATGCGGGCGGCGGCTTCGGGGTTCATGGCGGCGAGTTCGGCCATGGTGAGACCGGCCCAGTCGTCGACGTCGATCTCGCGGAGCGCCTCGTCGTACTCGATCTTGAGACCGGTCAGCGCAGAGAGCTCACCAGCTGTGGACGCCGCCCGCTGCAGGTCGCTGGCGAACAGACGCGTCGGCGCCAGCGAAGCGAGCCGCGCGGCGGCGGCGCGCGCCTGAGCCTGGCCGACCTCGTCGAGCGGGATGTCGGCCTGACCCTGGATCTTGTCCTGCAGGTTCCATTCCGTCCGGCCGTGGCGCCAGACGATCAGTCGGCCCGCGGTCATTCAGCGGTCGGGATCGGCGACGGCAGCGGAATGGCGGGGCAGTCGCGCCAGAGCCGCTCGAGGGCGTAGAAGGCGCGCTCCTCGTCGTGCTGGACGTGGATGACGATCTCGAGGTAGTCGAGCAGCACCCAGCGGCCCTCGCGGGCGCCTTCGCGACGCACGGGTTTGGCGTCGAAGTCCTCGCGGAGCTTCTCCTCGATCGCGTCCACGATCGCGCGGACCTGGCGGTCGTTGGAGGCGGACGCGACCAGGAACGCATCGGTGATGGCGAGCTGTTCGGACACGTCGAAGGCGAGGACGTTCTCGGCCTTCTTGTCGTGGGCCGCCTCGGCGGCCGCGATGACCAGTTCGATGGCGCGTTCGCTGGCTGGCATGTGGTTCCTAACGGTTGGTGTAGAGCTCACGCTTGGCGATGTACTGCACGATGCCGTCCGGCACCAGGTACCAGGTCGGGTTGCCCTTGGCGACGCGGGCGCGGCACTCGGTCGACGAAATCGCCAGCGCCGGCACCTCGAGCAGGGTGATCCGGTCCATCGGCAGCTGGTCCAGCGGCAGTTCGAGTCCTTCGGTACCGGGCCGCGTACAGCCGACGAACTGCGCCAGCTTGAACATCTCGTCGACGTCCCGCCAGGTGAGGATCTGGGCGAGCGCGTCGGCGCCGGTGATGAAGAACAGCTCGGCGTCCGGGTACAGCTTGGACAGGTCGCGCAGGGTGTCGATCGTGTACGTCGGACCGGGCCGGTCGATGTCCACGCGACTGACCGAGAACCGCGGGTTCGACGCGGTCGCGATCACGGTCATCAGGTACCGGTCCTCGGCCGGTGAGACCTTGCGGTCCGACTTCTGCCACGGCTGGCCGGTCGGGACGAAGATCACCTCGTCGAGATCGAAGTACGACTGGACCTCGCTGGCCGCGACCAGGTGGCCGTGATGGATCGGGTCGAACGTGCCACCCATCACGCCGATGCGTCGAATCCGATCCATGGCCGCTACACCCTCCGAGCCGGTCAGCTGTGCGGCCGGCCCTTGCCCATGATGACCGTCACGAGCAGCAGCAGGACGAGAACGAACAGCGCGAATCCGCCGTACCACCACTTCGAGATGTGCGAAGCCTCGACCGCGGCCTCGTCGGCGGTTGCGATCAGCGGCACCAAGTTCGTGAGCATGAAGCAGAGCCTATCTCGTGACCGTGAAAACGACGGCGACCGGTGGCCCCGGACGTACACCGAGGGGCACCGGTCGCGAAAGACAGGCCAACGCGCGCGGTCGATCAGAGTCTGCGCGGGTTGCCGGTCCGGGTCAGCGCGGGCGGTTGGTCCGGGTCAGCAGCCGGCGCCAGGTGGACGGCACGGCGTGCGCGCGGCGGGCCTGCGCGGCGGCGCGGTGCCGCTCCTCGATACGGGCGCGGGCAACATCAGGGGTGATCATGGTTCCTTCACTGGGTTGGTAAGACGGGATCGGGGCGGACATCCCCGATACCTGAAATTGTACGGCAAGCGCTACGCTCTCACAAACGAATTAAAGGTCAACGGCATCTCCGACCTTAGAATCTCTGGTGAACAGGAGGCGTCATGGACGCGATCGATCGGCAGCTGATCGAGGCGCTCCGGCAGAACGGCCGCTCCAGCTGGGCCGAGCTCGGCCGCGAGGTCGGATTGTCCGGCCCGAGCGTGCAGGAGCGGGTACGGCGCCTCGAGGAGCGCGGCGTACTGCTCGGATACCGCGCGGTGGTCGCACCGGACCAGGTCGGCCTCGGGACGAGCGCACTGATCGGACTGTTCCAGCGCGACGACGTCGAGACCGACGACATCGTGGACCAGGTCCGCGAGATCCCCGCGGTCGAGGACTGCTGGTTCGTCGCCGGCGACCAGGAGCTCGTGGTCAAGGTGCGCGTCGCCGACGTGACTCAACTCGAGGCGGTCGTCGGTTCACTACGGCGCGTGAACGGCGTCGTCAGGACCCGCACCACAGTGGTCCTCTCCACCCGCTGGGAAAGCCGCCCGGCCCCGCTACCGGAATAGGCGGCCTTCCGCCGCGCACCCCGGAACTGGCGACGCTTCCGCCCGCGCAGCGCGAACCAGCAACCCTTCCGCCGCGCGGCCCGAACCAGCGACCCTTTTCACCGCGCAGCCCGAACCAGCGACTCTCTCCACCGCGCGGCCCGAACCAGCGACCCTTTTCACCGCGCAGCCCGAACCAGCCACCCTCTCCGCCGTGCAGCGCGAACCGGCCCGGTGTGCGGGTGGAGAGCTGTTCAGTGGCGGGTTTGGCCTTCGCCGATGACGATGTACTTGGTCGAGGTCATTTCGGGGAGGCCCATCGGCCCGCGGGCGTGGAGTTTTTGGGTGGAGATACCGATCTCGGCGCCGAAGCCGAATTCGCCGCCGTCGGTGAAGCGGGTGCTGGCGTTGACCACGACGGCCGCCGAGTCGACCGCTGTGGTGAAACGGCGCGCGGCGGCCTGCGAGCGGGTGATGATCGCTTCGGTGTGCCCCGAACCGTACTGGCGGATGTGCTGCACCGCGTCTTCGAGCGAGTCGACGACAGCCGCCGACAGATCGAGCGAGTTGTACTCGGTGCCGAAGTCGTCCTCGGTCGCCTCGACCACTGCCGACAGATCCTTGCCGGCAGCAACCACCTTCGCATCGCCGTGCACAGTCACGTCGGCTTCGGCAAGCGCCGGCAGCGCACGGGCCAGGAACTCGTCGGCGACGGACGCGTGTACCAGCAGCGACTCAGCGGCGTTGCACACGCTCGGGCGCTGCGTCTTCGCATTGAGCAGGATCGTGAGCCCGAGATCGAGATCCGCGTCCTCGTCGATGTACACATGGCAGTTGCCCACGCCGGTCTCGATCACCGGCACGGACGACTCGCTCACCACCGTCTGGATCAACCCGGCGCCACCGCGCGGAATCAGTACGTCGACCAGTCCACGCGCCTGCATGAGCTCCTTCACCGCGGCCCGATCCGTCGGTACGCCCTGCACGACGTCTGCCGGTAGCCCGGCCGACTCGGCAGCGTTCCGCAGTACGGCGATGATCGCCTGGTTGGACGTGGCCGCGGAGGACGAACCGCGCAGCAGTACGGCATTGCCGGACTTCAGGCAGATGCCCGCGGCGTCGGCGGTCACGTTCGGACGGGCCTCGTAGATGATGCCGACGACCCCGAACGGCACCCGCACCTGCCGGAGCTCGAGACCATTGGGCAGCGTGTACCCGCGGACCACCTCACCGACCGGGTCGGTGAGCCCCGCGAGCTGCTCGAGCCCCGCGGCCATCGCGTCGACGCGCGCTGGGTTCAGCGCGAGGCGGTCGACCGTGGACTCCGGCGTACCGGCCTCGCGCGCCGCCTCCACGTCCTTCGCGTTGGCCGTGACGATCGTGTCGGTGTTCTCCCGCAGCGCCGCCGCCATCGCGTGCAACGCCGCGTCCTTGGTCGCCCGGGACGCTTCCGCCAACGCGTACGACGCCACGCGCGCCCGCCGTGCCAGCTCGATGATCTCACTCACACCTTCATCGTATTGGGTTCCGCGCACCCCGACCCCCACCGATCTCAACCACCGGCGCGCGCGGACCTCCACCACTCACAAACCCCACCGAACAGCCCGCAATCGAGCGCAGCTGAGCGTGAAGTGGCCGGTTCGGCGGAGGTTAGTGAGTGGTAGGGGTCCGCTTCCGCTTGGCGGCCGGCACATTGGCACGGTTGGCTGCCGGGGCGCGACAACGGGACAACATCCGCCGGCCTCAGGCGATCGCCGGGCGCCGGCGGTGGTGAGGGTCGGGCGATGCCGCGGCCGGAGTCGGCGGAGTGGGCGGACGTGCAGCACTCACCAACGTTGCCTGGGAGGCTGCGACCGAGCGCAGCTGAGCGTGAAGTGGCCGGTTCGGCGGAGGTTAGTGAGTGGTGGAGGTCCGCTTCCGCTTGGCGGCCGGCACATTGGCACGGTTGGCAGCCGGGCGTGCGACGATGGGACGTGGGAGCTTCACGCCGCCATCGTAGGTTCTTCCTCCACGGACTTCCGACGCGCGCGGCGGTCGCGGAGCATCTTGAGGAAGGTGCGGAATGTCAGGAGTGCGACGATCCCCACGAGCTGACCGCCGAGGATGACCTTGGTGACGTCCACCGCGGGCGACCAGGTGACTTTTTCGTCGTCGATCACGTAGACGCCCACCGGTCGCGCAGACAGGCCGAGCCCCCCGCCCGATCCCTCGGCGCCGCGACCGTTGTCGTCGCCTCGCCCACCACCGCCACCGCCGGTGAATCGCGCGACCGGCAGCACCGTGAGCCGTTTGTGGCTGACCGGAGCGCCGAACACTGTCCCGGCCCTGGCTCCGTCGACGATTTCGCGGACCACCTCAAGGACGTCCGCCTGCTTGCCCGGCTTTCCCATCTCTGTCGGCCTCCTGCGTCTCGGAACGTCGCACGTGGACCTCCAGCCTGGGCACGACGACGTACCGAGCGGCAGGGCCAACGGTCCTGACAGATCAGGACCTCTGGGCCGCGACAGCACCGAGCAAGCCGACAGCAACCGGCGAGTCAGAGCAGCACGAGATCGTCGCGGTGGACGACTTCCCGTTCGTACGCCGCTCCGAGCTCGCGCGCCAGGTCCCGCGTCGAACGCCCCAACAGACCGGGCAGCTCGGACGCGTCGTAGTTGACCAGCCCGCGCGCGATCACGACACCCGACGGAGACATCAGATCGACCGGATCACCCGCCGAGAAGGTGCCGTCGACAGCAGAGATCCCAGCCGGCAACAACGACGCACGGCGCTGCGTCACAGCGCGGACAGCACCCTCGTCCAGATGCAGCACGCCTTGGCCCGAGGTAGCGTGCGCAAGCCAGAGCAAACGTGTCTTCCGCCGCCGCCCGGTCGGATGGAACAGCGTCCCGACCGGCTGCCCCCGCAGCGCCTCACCCACCTGCCCGGCGGAGGTGAGGATCACCGGGATCCCTGCCTCGGTAGCGATTCCGGCCGCCTCGACCTTCGTCTGCATGCCGCCGGTCCCGACGCCGGAGGAGCCGTTCTTCCCGATCGCGAGTGGCTCCAGGTCGGCGGCACCACGGATCTCCGTGACCATCGACGTACCGGGTTTGCGCGGATCGCCGTCGTACAGACCGTCGACGTCGGACAGCAACAGCAGCAGGTCCGCGTGCACCAGATGGCTGGTCAGCGCCGCGAGCCGGTCGTTGTCGCCGAAGCGGATCTCGGTGGTGGCGACGGTGTCGTTCTCGTTCACGATCGGGACGACGCCGAGCTCCAGCAGCCGCGCGAACGTCCGGTACGCGTTGCGGTAATGCGATCGCCGGGTCACGTCGTCCACGGTCAGCAAGACCTGCCCGACCCGTAGACCGTGCGCGGCGAACGCGTCGCTGTACCGGGCCATCAGCAGACCCTGGCCGACCGACGCGGCGGCCTGCTGGGTCGCCAGGTCACGCGGCCGGGTCCGCAGGCCCATCGGGGCCAGCCCGGCCGCGATCGCGCCGGACGACACCAGGACGACCTCGGTACCGTCCACGCGTCGCGCCGCGATGGCGTCGACGAGCAGCCGCAGTCGTTCCAGGTCGATCTTGCCGCGGTGGGTCAGCGACGACGAGCCGACCTTCACGACGATTCGCGTGGCTTGTGTGGCCTCCGCGCGCTGTTTCATGAAATCAACCGTTCTGGTCGAGATCCTCCGCCGCGGCCAGCTCGCGCGCTTCCTTGCGCGCCTGCTTCGCCGCGGCCGCTGCCGCTCGTTTCGCGTCGGCCGGCGACTGGTCCACCTCGTCGACGTCCCAGTTCGCGCCGTACTCCGACCAGTCCTCGCCCCGCTCCCCCTCGCGGAAGGCGTGGTACTCGGAGTCCTTGGTCCGCCGCCGCTGTGCCGCGGGCCGGACCTCCTCGAGCCGGTGGTCCTCGCCGCGCCGGGCGAGGATCTCCGCGCCGGCCTGGACGTCGGGGGCGAAGTCGAACACGATCGCGTTCGGCCCGTCACCGATCATCACGGCGTCGCCGGGGCGTGCGCCCAGCTTGAGCAGTTCTTCCTCGACGCCGAGCCGGTTCAGCCGGTCGGCGAGGTAGCCGGTGGCCTCCGCGTTCGCGAAGTCGGTCTGCTTCACCCAGCGCTCGGGCTTCTGGCCCTGCACCAGCCAGCCCTCGTCACCCGGCAGCTTCTTCACCTTGAACTCCGGCCCGCCCTGCGCCTGCGGCCGGATCACGATCCGCGTGGTGTCGGGCTTCTCCTGCTCCGCGCGCCGCCGGACGACGATCTCGGCCATCGCGAAGTTCAGCGCCTCGAGACCCTCGTGCGAGGCGGTCGAGATCGGGAAGACCCGGTAGCCACGCTCCTCGAGCTCGGCCTGCACCATCTCCGCGATCTCCCGGGCGTCCGGTACGTCGATCTTGTTCAGCGCGACGAGTCGCGGCCGGTCCTCGAGGCCGCCGTGGGCGCGCAGCTCGGCCTCGATCGTGTCCAGGTCGCTCAACGGGTCACGGCCCGGCTCGTACGTCGCGCAGTCGATGACATGTACCAGAGCGGCACACCGCTCGACGTGCCGGAGGAAGTCGTGGCCGAGCCCGCGCCCCTCGCTCGCACCCTCGATCAGACCGGGTACGTCGGCGACGGTGAACGTGGTGTCTCCGGCCACCACGACACCGAGGTTCGGGATCAGGGTGGTGAACGGGTAGTCGGCGATCTTCGGCCGGGCGCGGCTGATCGCGGCGATCAGCGACGACTTGCCCGCGCTCGGGAAACCGACCAGGCCGACGTCGGCGACGACCTTCAGCTCCAGGACGAGCGTGCGCTCCTCGCCGTCCTCACCGAGCAGTGCGAACCCGGGCGCCTTGCGCGAACTGCTCGCCAGCGCCGCGTTGCCGAGACCGCCCTTGCCGCCCTGAGCCGCGACGAACTCCGCGCTCGGTCCGACCAGGTCGGCGAGCACCTCGCCGTCGACGGTGCTCACCACGGTGCCGTCCGGCACGCCGAGGACCACGTCCGAGCCGTTGGCGCCGGCCTGGTTGTCACCCTTGCCCTGGGCACCGTTCGTCGCGGTGCGGTGGCTGGAGCGGTGGTAGTCGACGAGCGTGGTGACGTCCGGGTCGACGCGCAGGATCACGCTGCCGCCGTCACCGCCGTTGCCGCCGTCGGGCCCGCCGAGCGGCTTGAACTTCTCCCGGTGCACCGAGGCGCAACCGTTCCCGCCGCGGCCCGCGGTGACGTGCACCGTGACGCGGTCGACGAAACTGGGGATTGCCATCGGTGTCTCTACTTCCTGTGGGGGTGGACCGCCAGGTATGCACAAGTCGCCTTGGCGGGCCGTTTCGAGCTCGTTCTCGGGGGTTCTGCAGTCCTGCAGGTACGGACGGTGGAAACAACGCAAAGGGCGGGTCGCGGAATTCCGCGACCCGCCCTTCGACAGAGCTTCGTGAACCGGGTGGCGGTGTTACTCCGCCGGAGCCGGGACGATGTTGACGACGCGGCGACCGCGCCGGGTGCCGAACTCCACGGTGCCCTCGGCGAGCGCGAACAGCGTGTCGTCGCCGCCGCGGCCGACCAGGTTGCCCGGGTGGAAGTGCGTGCCACGCTGCCGGACGATGATCTCGCCGGCGTTGACCAGCTGACCGCCGTACCGCTTCACGCCGAGGCGCTGCGCGTTGGAGTCACGACCGTTGCGGGTCGAGGCCGCTCCCTTTTTGTGTGCCATCTGTTGATCAGCTCACTTCTTCTTCGCGTCGATCGCGGTGACCTTGACCTGGGTGTAGTGCTGACGGTGCCCCTGGCGCTTACGGTAACCGGTCTTGTTCTTGTACCGGAGGATGTTGATCTTCGGGCCCTTGGTGCGGCCGAGAACCTCAGCCGACACGGCCACGTTGGCCAGTGTCGCGGCGTCGGCCGTCACGGTGTCGCCATCGACGACGAGGACCGCCGGCAGCGACACGGTGTCGCCCACCTTGTCGGTCAGACTGTCGATCTCGATGACATCGCCGACGGCGACCTTCTGCTGGGTGCCGCCACTGCGCACGATCGCGTACACCGTGGATCTCACTCTCTGCTGGATCGGAAAACTTACGGATGTGATGGTGTGAGGTCGTCGCGAGGACGTGATCCTCACACACTTGCACACCGACACGAGTTGGGGTGCGCCGAGCGCACCCGCTCAACTTTACAGGGTTCGGCCTGCAAAGTTGAAATCGGGTCAGCCGCCGGTCGTGACGAGATCGGCCGGGGCCGTCGCGTCACCCTCCGTCGCGGTCTTGCTGCTTCGGGTACGGCTGCTGCGCCGCCGCCGGGTCGACTTCGGCGCGCCGTTCTGCGCCGCCACAGCCGCCTCGGCCTCGGTCGCCTCAGCCCCGGTCTCAGCCCCAGCTTCGGCCCCAGCTTCAGCCCCAGCTTCGGCCTCAGCCGGTACGACGGGGGCGTCCGAGGTGACCGTGGTGGTCGAGTCGTCCGCGGTCGGCGCCGGGAACCCGGTGGCTTCCGGGCTCACGTGCTCAGCCGCGTCGGCGGAGACCGGGTACCCGGTGGGCTCCGGCGTACCGCTGCCAGCCGCACCGTTCCCAGCCGCACCGTTCCCAGCCGCACCGCTCGCGTCAGGCGCACCGTTCGCGTCCGCCTGGGCCGCGGCGGCCTCCTTCTTCACCGTGGCAGCGGCGATCTGGGCGAGCTTCTGCGCGGCGTCGGCATTCTGCGGGGCGTCGGCATTCTGCGGGGCCTCGGACTGCTCGTCCTCGGAGCGGCCCTTGCCGCGCCGGCGGCGCGCGCTCTTCCGGCCGCCCTCGTCGGACTTCTCCGGCTTGCTGTGGTCGTGGCCCTTGTCCTGACCGTTGCCACCACCACCGTTACCGCCGCTGCTGCCGCCACCGTTGCGGCTGTCGCGCCGGCGGGACTCCTTCGGCTCGTCGTGCAGGATCAATCCACGGCCACCGCAGTGGTCGCAGTTCTCGCTGAACGCCTCGAGCAGACCGGTCCCGATCCGCTTCCGCGTCATCTGGACCAGACCGAGCGACGTCACCTCGGCGACCTGGTGCTTGGTCCGGTCACGGCCCAGGCACTCGACGAGCCGCCGCAGTACCAGGTCCCGGTTCGACTCGAGCACCATGTCGATGAAGTCGATGACGATGATGCCGCCGACGTCGCGGAGCCGGAGCTGGCGGACGATCTCCTCGGCCGCCTCCAGGTTGTTCTTGGTGACGGTCTCCTCGAGGTTGCCGCCGGAGCCGGTGAACTTGCCGGTGTTCACGTCGACGACCGTCATCGCCTCGGTCCGGTCGATGATCAGCGAACCGCCGGACGGCAGCCAGACCTTGCGGTCCAGCGCCTTCTTGATCTGCTCGTCGATCCGGAAGTTCGCGAAGACGTCGCCGTCACCGCTCCACTTCTCGACCCGGTCGGCCAGGTGCGGCGCGACGCCCTCGACGTACTCCCGGACCTGGTCGTACGCCCGGTCGCCGGAGATGACCAGCTTCGCGAAATCCTCGGTGAACAGGTCGCGGACGACGCGGATCAGCAGGTCCGGCTCGCCGTACAGCAGCTGCGGGGCCTGGCCGTTCTTCGACTTCTTCTCGATCTCTTCCCAGGCGGCCTGCAGGCGGCTGACGTCGGCGGTCAGCTCCTCCTCCGACGCGCCTTCGGCCGCGGTCCGGACGATCACGCCGGCCTCGTCGGGGACGATGTCCTTGAGGATGCCCTTCAGCCGGTTCCGCTCGGTGTCGGGCAGCTTGCGGCTGATGCCGCCGTTGCCGCCGCGCGGTACGTACACGACGTACCGTCCGGGCAGGCTGATCTGGTTGGTCAGGCGGGCACCCTTGTGACCGATCGGGTCCTTCGTCACCTGGACGAGCACCGACTGGCCGGACTTCAGCACCTGCTCGATCTTCCGCGGGCCGTTGGCGCCACCCAGCGTCGCCCAGTCGACCTCACCGGCGTACAGGACCGCGTTGCGGCCCTTGCCGATGTCGATGAACGCCGCCTCCATGCTGGGCAGCACGTTCTGCACGCGGCCGAGGTACACGTTGCCGATCAGCGAGTTCTGCTCGGCGGTGGTCACGTAGTGCTCGACCAGGACGTTGTCCTCGGAGACCGCGATCTGGGTCAGGTCCTCGCGGGCGCGGATCACCATCGTCCGCTCGACCGACTCGCGCCGGGCCAGGAACTCGGCCTCGGTAACGATCGGCGCGCGGCGGCGGCCGGCGGCGCGCCCCTCGCGGCGGCGCTGCTTCTTCGCCTCCAGGCGGGTCGAGCCCTCGACCGCGGTGATCTCGTTCGCGGTGTTCTTGCTGCGCGGCTCCCGGACCCGTACGACGGTCTCGTCGGGGTCGTCCGGGGACGCGGCACTGTCCTCGCCCTTACGGCGACGACGACGGCGACGGCGCCGCGACGAACTGCCGCCGGACTCCTCGTCGCTGTCCGCGCCGTCCTGGTCGGCGTCCTCGGCCTGCGCGTCCGCGTCCTGGTCGTCGTCGCGGTCCGCGTCTGCCTTGTCGGACTTGTCAGTCTGGCCGGACTTCGCGTCGGCCTTGGCGGTCGGCTCGTCGGAGTCGTCGCTGCTGTCGTCGGCGGCGTCGCCGGACTTGCGGCGGCGGCGTCCACCACGGCGGCGCCGACGCCGGCGGCTGCCCTCGCCGCCTTCCTCGCCGTCCTCACCCTGCGCATCGCCCTGCTCGACCTGGCCCTCGGCCTCGCTCTCGGCGGTGGCGTCGGGCTGCTGGTCGGACCGGACGGCTTCCGCGGCGTCGGCGACGGCCTCGGCCGCCTCGAGCACAGGCTCGGCGCGGTCCGCCGCGACCTCCTCAGGCGCCTCAGCGGCCAGCTTCGGGCTGGTCTGCTTCGAGGTGGCCTGCTTCGAGGTCTGCTTCGAGGTGGCCTGCGTTTCGGTGGTCTGGGCGTCGGCGTCCCGGTTGCGGCGGCTGCGGCGACGACGCGTGGTCGTCGGCTGCTCGTCCTCACCCGGCGTGACGTCGGCTGTGACGTCGGCTGGGGTGTCGGCTGTGACGTCGGCTGGGGTCTCCCCCGGCGCGGGCGTCTCGACCGGCGCCTGGAACAGCACCGGCGCCGGAGCCGCGGCCTTGCGGCGCGTACGGCGGGTGCTCGGCGCCTTGTCCGCGGCACCCGAGTCGGCCGAGCCGTCGCCATCAGCGGAGGCGTCCAGACCGGTGGTCGAGGTGGCGTTGGAGCCGGCGGCAGTCGTCGAGCCGTCAGTCGAGCCGGCCTCGGTGGGCGCGCTGCTCTCGTCGGCGGCGGCCTGGGCGGCCGCGGACTTCGACGTACGGCGGCGTGAAGTGCGCTTACGCGTCGGCGCACCGTCCGAGGCACCCGCGCCGTCACCGGCCGCGTCGGCGGTCGAGGTAGCGTCGGCGACGGGGCCGTCGGTGAGGGCGCTGTCGGTGAGGGCGCTGCCGGCGGTGGGCAGCGCAGCGGCTGCCTTCTTCGCGGTGCGCTTGCGGGTGGTCTTCTTCGCGGGCGGCGCGGTCTCGACGACCGGGCCGGCGTCGGCGGTGGGCGTGCCCTCGGCAACGCTCGGGAACAGCTCGGCCGCGGGCGCCTCGTCGGCGTCCGGGAGCGGCTCGGCGGCGGCCTTCTTCGTGGTGCGCTTGGCGGTGGCCCTCTTGGCCGGGGCCTTCGCGGCCGCCTTCTTCGCCGTCGTCTTCTTCGCGGCCGCCTTCTTCGCGGCAGTCTTCTTCGCCGCAGCCGCGGCCGGCGCCGGATCGGCGGCCTCGTCGTCCGACTGGGTCGGGACGGCCGTCACGTCGTCGAGTGCCGCCGGCTGAGCAGCTGCCTTCTTGGTCGCGCGCTTGCGCGGCGTGGTGGCCTTCTTCGCGGCCGCGGTCTTTTTGGTGCTCCGCCGCGAGGCGGCGGGCTGGGCGGATGCAGCGCTGTCGGCTGCGTCGGTGGTCGGCTCGTTGTCGAGCATGTAGTGCGGTCTCCTCAAGCCTTCCGGCGCATCCTGCGACCCCTGTCACGGGTCCGGACGCGGCCACAAGGCGGTCACGGTTCGCCCCACCTGACCCTCGGATACTGCACGGGTCGCGGTACGGCGGAAGCCTGCTGGATCCGCTCCGCCCGCGCTCAGGGCACAGAGGGAGCGGCGGCGTCGCCCTCCGCTGTGTGCGTCTGGTGGGGACCTGCCTGGCCGGTCGCGGTCGCCTGGTTGGCGTCGCGGTCACGAGCGAGCGGGTCGTCCACCGTGCCGGTGTCCGCGGTGAGCGGGCCCTGGGCGAGCCTGGTCAGTTGAGCCGGGCCCGTCACCGGGAGCGTCGCCACCTCGCGCACGCCGGCGAGAACGTCGTCGGGTCTCACGGCCGGGGTTCCGTGCCGTAACACCACTTGCAGTATCGCACATGCCGCAACCGGCCCCGGTTCACTCGCGACGGTGAGTCGGAGAACGGCAGCCCGACAATCGAACGATCGAAGCCCCCGTTTGGTCATGCGCTCGACCAGAATCTCGTCCCGGCCGAGGAACTGCTCGACCGCCGCCGCGGCGGCGTCCGCAGCCACGCCCGGCAGCGTGATCCGCCACTCGCTGGCCTCCAGCCGGTCCGCCAGCGACCCCGGTCCGGCGACGACCACCTCGAGGACGTCGAGTCCGGGCGGCAGCGCCTCGTCGAGCGCGGCGCGGACGGTTTCAGGGTCCCGCTCCTGTGTGAGCGAGATCTCCAAGTACTCCGCCTCCGAGGCGGCTCCGGTCGGCGCGGCACCGGCGTACGAGATCTTCGGGTGCGGGCTGAATCCGTGCGAGAAGGCCACCGGCAGCGCGGCCCGGCGGACGGCGCGCTCGAACGCCCGCTGGAAGTCGCGGTGTGAGGTGAATCGCAGCCGCCCGCGCTTGGCGAACCGCACCCGCAACTTCTGGACGGCGGGGAGCTGCTGCGACGGCGGAGCTTGAACTGGTGGCACACCCGCATTCTCGCAGGTCCGGCCCCTCCCGCTGACCGTCCCCCCGCGTCCCCACCCGGACGGCTCAGGGCTGTACGGCGGACCGCCCGGTCAGGTACAGCGCCCAGCCGAGGAGCCCGAACGAGACCAGCGTGAGCAGCGTCCGGACCAGGTTGTACGTCCGCCACTTGGCCTCGTCGAACGCGGCCCGAGCGGCCGCCACGTCGATCGACCCCGGGTCACCGGCCGCCTTGAGCGCGTCGTTCAGCGGGACGTTCACCCGAATGGTCAGGATCATCGTCACCAGGTACAGCACGAACGCGACCGCGATCCACGGCAGCGCCTTCTCCCCCACGCTCAGCACGCCCGCGAGCAGCGTGAAGACCAGCGCGCCGAGAAACCCGAGCCCGAGGAACAGCGGGTTCAGAATCGCCCGGTCGACCGCCTGGAACGCCCCGACGAACGTGCGGTCGTCGGTCGTCGCGAGCCCCGGCATGAAGGCGTTGGCGTAGATCGCATACACGCCCGCGACCAGGCCCGTCGTCATCGTTGCCAGCATCAGGGCGGCCACCCGCAGTCCGTTCATCGATCTCCTCCGGTACGACGCAGTACGGCGGGAACTCCCCGCACCGGAAAAGCTATGCGTCAGGCCCCGCCGCGGAACATGTCGGCGGGGCTCAACTCCATGTCCGCCCGGCTCAGAGCCGCGCGCACTGCCCCGAACGCGGCCCGGACACCTGGTTGGGTGCCTCGAGGTTGGCCGGCGCAGGCGCGTTCCCCGAGCAGCTGAGCGGCCCGTCGACCGTGTTGCCGGCCAGCGTGGCGGAGTCGGTCGTCCGGCTGTTCGTCACCGACAGCGGTCCGCGGACGGTACTGCCGACTGCGACCACGCTGCGGGTGACACCGTCGGCGCTGACCGGTCCGGCGACTGTCGAACGCAGGAGCTGCAGATCAGCCGCCCGCTCGGCCCGCACCGGCCCGTTGACGCGAGCGTCCGTGGCAACCAACGACGCGCCGGCGCCGACGAGGACCGGACCGTTGACGGTCGCACCGGTCAAACAGGTCACGCCGTCGCGCACGGACAGCGGCCCGTCGTGGGTCCCGGTGAGCGTCGTCGTACACACCGGCGCGGGCTTCAGCAGCGTGACCGCGAACGAGCGGGCGCCGCCGATGTTGCCGGTGGCATCGATGGCGCGGTACTCGATCCGGTGCCGGCCGTATCCGGGCGGTACGTCGTCCCACGGCACCACCCGCGGTACGCCGAGCTTGCCGTAGACGAGCTGGTCGATCTCCGTACCTTCCACGGTGAAGCGGTACGGCGCGGACGCATCGGTCGGCCAGCCGTAGTAGTTGTACCAACCGTCGCCGTCGACGCGGAACTCCGGGACGACGTACCCCGTGGTGTCGTCCTGCGCCACCAGCCCCATCGTGAACGCGTCGTTGTACACGTACTCAGGCCCTGTCGGCTTCTGCACCGTGAGCAGCGGCTTCGACAGCGTCGGCGCGACGTCGGGGTCGACGCCGTCGACCTCCCAGGTCAGCGTCTGGTCACCGGCCTGCGCGGTCAGCACGTGCCGCCCTGTGAGCTCGAGCGGAGCCAGGTCGAGGTCGCGGTCGTTCCCCGGGTTCGCCACCGGCTGCCCGTCGAGCTTCCAGGTGATCGCCCCGGCCGACTGCGCGGTCTCGGCGTACACGACCTCGTCGGCGCTGACCGGGTGATCCGTCGGCGTCGACCCGGTGAACGCCGGATCGACCGTCTGCCCGCCACTCACGGTGGTGTCTACCGTCCACGTGCGCGAGGCGGTCGGCCGGACGGCGGGGTCGCGGATGAACTCGGTCGGGTCGACGATCGTCGCCGTCAGCGTGTGGGTGCCCGGTGCGAGGTCGAGGGTGGCGAGATCGACGCTGCGGGCATTCGCGGTCGGCAGCGTCGTACCGTCGAGGGTCCAGGTGACGTCGAGCTCGTGGTCGACCGGGTGCAGCGTCTGCAACCAGACCACCTGGTCAGCGGCGACCACGCCCGCCGGCGTGCTGTCCTGGAACAGGTTCGCCTTGGCCGAGATGCGCTGGGTCATCCGCTCCCGCGACGGCTGGTCGAAGTAGTACCCGAGGGCC
The DNA here is from genome assembly GCF_040649595.1 of Kribbella sp. NPDC048915. Lineage (NCBI taxonomy): Bacteria > Bacillati > Actinomycetota > Actinomycetes > Propionibacteriales > Kribbellaceae > Kribbella > Kribbella sp. NPDC048915. The sequence continues at coordinate 21,011 of NZ_JBEZFT010000002.1, forward strand.
TTCATCATCGAGTGCGCACTCGGTCGCCAGACGCCCGATCCGGCGTACATCCCGCCCTCGTACCGCCCGATCGTTCCGCCGGACTCCGACGGTTCGCCCAGCCAGCGGTACCACTTCTGCTGCTGCGCGAGCATCTGCGCCTCGGTCAGCAAGGTGTGGTGGCTCGAGGACGGCTCCGGCCCGACGTACGGCGCTCCGCGCTCACCGCGGGCGTAGTAGTCGTACTCGTCCTGCAGTCCGCCGAGCGAATGGCCGAGCTCGTGCGGCGTGATCAGGGCCGACAGCGCGTTTCCGCCCGACGCGGTCGCGTACGCGCCGCCCGCACCGCCGTACGTGTCACTGTTGCCGATAGCAAGGATCTGCCGGTTCGCACTGGTAGTGCCGGGCACCAGGTCGGCGTACTGCGTCGCGGCCGCCTGGCTGACGGTCAGCAGCCGCTGCACGCTGTTCGGGTTGCAGCCGCCCCAGAAGCCCATCTGCAGCGGGGTGTCCCGCTTGGGGTCGGTCAGGCCGGGATCGCAGTCGACGCCGGACTCGGGCGACGCGATCTCGACGGCGTAGACGTTGACGTAGTTCCGGTACGACTTGAACGGCTCGATGCTCCACAGGATGTTCAGGTGCTTGTCGAGCTGCTCGCGGAACTTCGGCAGCTCCGCCGTGGTGTAGCCGTCGCCCATCACCACGAGGTTGAACCGCGAGGACGCCGGGCCGGTCACCTGGATCGGTACGACGGTCGCGTCCGGGGCGGCTGCCCGCGCCGGCAGGCTCACCAGGACGGCGCTGAGCAGCGCCAGGACTGCGGTCAGGACAGCGGTGTGCGGCTTGGTGCGCATGGTGTCTCCCCCACCTGGGCGGACGGTGCCGTCAGCAGCTTACGAACCTTCGCGCGGCGATGTCAGGCGTTCCCGCGTGGCGACGTACGGGCCAACCAGGCGTTCGTGGGGCATCATGATGGCTCGGGGACAGTGTGAGGCAGCGTCGACCGGCGTACCCTGCGTACCCCGCGAACCGCTGAAGAAGGGACACCGATGACGGAACCGGCACAGTCGCCGCGGCGGGAGCCGGACCCCCCGGTCGTGGATGCCGGGGACGGCGACGGCAAGGGCATCTACTGGCTGCTGAAACACGTGCTGGTCGGGCCGCCGGTGAAGCGGATCTTCCGGCCGATCGTGATCGGCGCCGAGAACGTGCCGGAGACCGGGCCCGCGATCATCGCCAGCAACCACCTGTCGTACTCGGACTGGATCTTCATGCCGTTGGTGCTGCGGCGCCGGGTCACGTTCGTGGCGAAGTCCGACTACTTCACCGGGGCCGGGATCAAGGGCCGGTTCCAGCGCGGGTTCTTCAAGGGCACCGGCCAGGTGCCGATCGACCGGTCCGGCGGGTCGGCGTCCGAAGGCGCGATGCGGGCCGGGATGAAGGTGCTCGAGCGCGGCGAACTGTTCGGCATCTACCCCGAGGGCACCCGCTCGCACGACGGCCGGCTGTACAAGGGCCGGACCGGCGTCGCGCGGCTCGCGCTGGAGGCGAAGGTGCCGGTGATCCCGTGCGGCGTGATCGGCACCGACAAGGTCGCCCCGCCCGGCAAGGTGGTCGCGTCGTTCTCCCCGCCGACGGTCAAGTTCGGCGAGCCGCTGGACTTCTCCCGGTACGAGGGCATGGAGGGCGACCGGCTGATCCTGCGGGCCGTCACCGACGAGATCATGTACAAGATCATGGAGCTGTCCGGCCAGGAGTACGTCGACATGTACGCCACCAAAGCCAAGGCCCTCGAGGGCCGCGCGGTCACCGGGGTACCCAAGAAAGTCCGTAAGACGGACACCTGATCCGGGTTCTGAGATGCTCCGGGTCTAGTCTGGTAGATCGTGGACGGACCGATCGCTTATCAGGGTGAGCCAGGCGCCAATTCGGCGATGGCGTGCACCGACATGTTCCCCGACCGCGAGCAGCTGCCCTGCACGACGTTCGAGGACGCGCTGGAGGCGGTCAGCAGCGGGCGAGCCGCGCTCGCGATGATCCCGGTCGACAACTCGATCGCCGGCCGCGTCGCGGACATCCACCACCTGCTGCCCGAGTCCGGGCTGCACATCGTCGGCGAGTACTTCCTCCCGATCCACTTTCAGCTGCTCGGCGTCCCCGGTACCTCGATCGACCAGATCAGTACCGTCCGCAGCCACGTGCACGCGCTCGGGCAGTGCCGCAAGATCATCCGCGAGCACGGCTGGTCCACGGTGGTCGCCGACGACACCGCCGGCGCGGCGCGCGAGGTGTCGGAACTCGGCGACCCGACCGTGGCGTCCCTGTCCCCGCGGGCGGCGGCAGAACTGTACGGGCTCGAGACGCTGGCTTCCGACGTGGAGGACGAGCACCACAACACGACCCGCTTCCTGGTCCTGTCCCGCGAACCCGACGTACCCCCGGTCGGGTCCGGTCCGGTCATCACCTCGTTCGTGTACCGCGTCCGGAACGTGTCGGCGGCGCTGTACAAGGCCCTCGGCGGGTTCGCCACCAACGGCGTCAACATGACCAAACTGGAGTCGTACCAGCTCGGCGGCATGTTCTTCGCCACCCAGTTCTACGCCGACATCGAAGGCCACCCCGAGGAGCCGAACGTCGCGCTGGCGCTGGAAGAACTCGCCTTCTTCTCGGTCGAGGTCCGCATCCTCGGCGTCTACCCCGCCAACGAGTTCCGCGCCCAAATCGCCGAACCCGCCGCCAACCGAGCCCTCCGCCCCCACCACTAGCGCACTCCGAGGACCGCGCGTACTGCGGCACTCAACCGTTTGCTGTCGCCGGTGCGCAGGTCGAACCACTCGGCGCCCGCTGTGTCCGGCGAGCGGTGAGAGTTTGGCGGGTCGGCCGGGGGCGGCACGTCGGCGAACACGCCCCGATGGTGAAAGTCGATCAGCTCGCCCGCGGACGAGCGCTCGACATGGACGCTGAACTCGGCGAATCCGGTGGACGCGGTGAATCCGGTGGACGCGGTGAACCCGGCGAATCCGGTGGACGCGGTGAGCTGGGGGGACGCGGTGAGCTGGGGGGACGCGGTCGGTTGTACGCCGAGCTCCTCGTACAGTTCCCGCTCCAGGGTCTGCGCCCAGGTCTCCCCCGGCTCGGGTTGCCCACCTGGGAGGTCCAGCAGGCCGGTGTACGGCCCCCGGGTCTTGCGAACCAGCAGGATGCGCTGAGCGTCGGGAATCCGCAGGTCAAGGATCCTCGCGTACACCCCGAAGTGGTACTGCGGCACCGGGCCCATCGCCGGATGCTAACGCGTGCATCAGGCGACAGCGTGCAATCTCAACAGGAGGTGTACGCCGTCGGGGTAGTGCACCTACGCGTAAATCCGCCCCCGCGTACACCGTTTCGAGGTGCACTATCTGTCGAGCTGACACACCTGCCCACCCACCCCCAGCCGGCCGCCGACCTTCGAGGCCCGACCTGCGAGCTCCACCACCGCCCCGCTCCCACGCACCCGGCTTTGACCGCCACGCGGCCTCCTGCCCGGCTTACTCCTGCCCCGCCCGCGCCAACCAGCTGCCAGCACTCGGGTGGGCGAACCCCATCCGGGGGCAGCGCACAGGAAATATCAGGTCCCCACCCACCACAGCCTGTTCACACCCCCGGCACCTGTCCGCAACCCGATCGGCCCGATCGATCCGATCCGCCCGCGCGATGCGAGCGTCGTACCCGCCAGACCACCAGCGCGACGACCGCGACGCCCGCCACGACGAGCGCGGTGGCGCGGCCGAAGGTGTGTTCGACGCGGTCGTAGGAGTTGCCGGCGAGGTAGCCGAGCAGCACCACCGCGCTCCCCCATACGATCCCGCCGGCTGCGTTGAACGCGAGGAACTTCCGGTACCGCATCCCGGACATCCCCGCGAGCGCCGGCATCGTGGCGCGGAAGAACGCGACGAACCGTCCGAGGAACACCGCCGTACCGCCCCGCTCGGCCAGCTGCCGCCGCGCCGACTCGAGCCGCCCGGCTCGCCGCTGGACCATGGGTAATGCCAACAATCGTGGACCGGCGTACCGCCCGAGCTCGTACCCGACCGTGTCGCCGAGGATCGCCGCGCCGATCACGACCACCAGCACAAGCCCGACCACCGCATGCCCCACCGCGGCCGCGACCCCACCCAGCACCGCAGCCGTCTCCCCCGGTAACACGAACCCGACGAACAGCGCGTCCTCGGCGAACACCAGCAACCCGACGACGCCGTAGACAGCAACCCCCTGCAACCCGAGCAACCACCCGGTCAGTGACTTCACCTCTCCAGCGTCCCACCCGCCCGAAACTCCCACGCCGGATGCCGCTCGGACAGTACGTCGCGCCCCCCGCCCACTCGCCGACCGCCAGCCGAACATCGCGTGGATCCCCGCGGCGTCGTACGTCAGCGATTCAGATCGACGGCGAGCAAGTGCTTGAAAGTGGGCAACGGTACAAGGGGTTCGGGCGAAGTTGAGTGCCGGGGTGCGAAGGGTTGTGCGCGGGCGGTGAGCGGCGGATCGTGATGCGTAGAGCAGCTGACTTTGGGGGCCTACTGTTCGGTGGGGGAAGGCGGCCGGTCCGCCTTCGGTCGAGAGCGTGCTGGGGGTGTCTCCTCGGTTCGGCGAGCCGCCGCCCTGCTCGGGTGCCCCCGCGGAAGGGGGAAAGATGCCGAGGAAGGCCAACGGGCGAGCGGACAAGCACCGTGACGAGCACCGGATGCCGGGCGAGACCGCGTCGACCGAGCCGAACGGGCATTCCGCCGGGCCATCGGCGGCGGGCGGGATGCCGACGTCCGCGATGAGCGGTGCAGATGGCGGTACGGCGAACATGAGCGGGAGCGGATCACCTGCCGCCGGGATGAACAGCCCCGGGTCACCCGCCGCGGGCATGAACAGCCCCGGCTCGCCGGCCGCGAACATGAGCGGCGGCCAAGGCGCCGGCATGAGCGGCCAAGGCGGCATGAGTGGCCAAGGCGGCGGCATGAGCGGCGCCGGGATGAGCGGCCGACCGGGAGGTGCCGGCATGAGCGGCGACTCCGGCGGAACCGAACTCCCGAACCGCCGCCAGTGCGGTGTGATGGACGTGCACCGGCGCCTGCTGACGACGTCCGCCGAGTACGCCGCGGCGCGGTCCGCCCTCGAGACCGCGACGATGGACTACGTCGCCCGGCACGAGCGGTTCAGCGGCATCGCGCGCATCCCGTGCGTCGTCCACGTCGTCTGGAACACCAACGCCCAGAACATCTCGCAGGCCCAGATCGACAGTCAGATCGAGGTCCTGAATCGCGACTTCCGCGCCACGAACCCGGACACCAGCATCGTGCCGAGTGCGTTCAGCGGCCTGATCGCGGACTCGCGGATCGAGTTCTTCCTGGCCACCGAGGACCCGAACGGCAACCCGACCAACGGCGTCACCCGGACCCAGACCAGTGTCACCGGCTTCGGCACCGACGACCGGGTGAAGTCCTCGGCGACCGGCGGTATCGACCCGTGGCCGACGGACCGGTACCTGAACATCTGGGTCTGCCAGCTCAGCGGCGGCCTGCTCGGGTATGCACAGTTCCCCGGCGGACCGGCCGAGACCGACGGCGTCGTGATCCTGCACAGCGGGTTCGGCACCACCGGTACGGCGGCGGCGCCGTTCGACCTCGGGCGGACGACGACGCACGAGATCGGGCATTACCTGAACCTGTTCCACATCTGGGGCGACGACGGTACCGGCTGCAGCGGCAGCGACGAGTGCGCCGACACCCCGAACCAGGCCGGCCCGAACTTCGGCGTACCGACGTTCCCGCACGTGACCTGCAGCAACGGGCCGAACGGCGACCTGTTCTACGACTACATGGACTACACCGACGACCGCGGCATGGTGATGTTCACCGCCGGACAGGTGGAGCGGATGCACGCCTGCCTGGACACGGTCCGCAAGGACCTGCCGGAGTTCGGCGCGGCCGAGGGCACACCGGAACCGGCCGGGTCGGTGGTCGCCTGGGGCGCGAACCGGCTGGACGCGTTCGTGCTCGGCACCGACCTGGCGATGTATCACAAGTGGTGGGACGGATCGGCCTGGGGACCGTCCGTCGCGGGCTACGAGAACCTGGGTGGGATCTGCATGAGCGCTCCTGAAGTCGCGTCCTGGGCGCCGAACCGGCTGGACGCGTTCGTCCTCGGCACCGACCACGCCTTGTACCACAAGTGGTGGGACGGCTCGTCCTGGAACGGCTACGAGTACCTCGGCGGCATCTGTATGAGTCCGCCGCGGGTGGCGACCTGGGGTCCGGACCGGCTGGACGCGTTCGTGATCGGGACCGATCGCGCGCTGTACCACAAGTGGTGGGACGGCTCGTCCTGGAACGGCTACGAGTACCTCGGCGGGATCTGCATGAGCCCGCCCGAAGTCGTTGCCTGGGGCTCCGATCGACTCGACGTGTTCGTGCTGGGCACCGACAACGCGGTCTACCACAAGTGGTGGGACGGCTCGTCCTGGAACGGCTACGAGTACCTCGGCGGGATCTGCGCGTCGCCGCCGCGGGTGGTCGCCTGGGGTGCGAACCGGCTCGACATGTTTGTCATCGGCATCGATTCGGCGCTGTACCACAAGTGGTGGGACGGCGCGTCGTGGTCGGACTGGGAGTACATGGGCGGTGTCTGTACGACGGCGCCGACCGTGGTGTCGTGGGGCGAGAACCGGCTCGACGTGTTCCTGCTCGGCACCGATTCCGCGCTGTACCACAAGTGGTGGGACGGGTCCGCGTGGGGGCCGTCGGTCACCGGGTACGAGTACATGGGTGGCATCTGCACCGACGAGCCGCGCGTGGTCTCGTGGGACGCGAACCGGCTCGACGTGTTCGTCACCGGCACCGACAAGCAGCTGTACCACAAGTGGTGGGACGGCTCGGCCTGGGGACCGTCGGTCACCGGGTACGAAGCACTCGGCGGCGTGATCAGCGACTTCAAGGTCACGATCCCCGAGACGCCCGCCGCGATCGGGCAGGAGGTCCAGCTCTGACCGCGCCTCCGACCGGACGCTGGACGCATTCCGTCGAGGAGGACCACGACGGCATCAGCGTCTATCGCCGCGAGAACTTCGCCTTCCCGCCGGCCCGCGGCCGGCGGGGGGTGGAGATCCGCGCCGACGGCACGCTCGTCGAGTTGCTGATCGGCCGGGGCGACGCACCCGTTGCCGGACCGGTCGGCCGGTGGGACGCCACCGGCCGCCTGACCCGGAGTACTGGCGAGTCCGGGCGCGTCGTCTCGGTTGCACCCGATCGGCTCGAAATCGCTTGGGGATGAACTCATGAGCACAGGACCAGTGCGCTATCTCGTCGTACCGACCGCGGACGCTGCCGGCGGCGCGAGGTCGGCGCGCTTCGGGGACAAGACGCTGCTCTGGGCACCCGCGGACCAACGGCTCGGACGGGCATCGCGGACCGCGCCCGGTCTGCTGCTCGTCACGCAGATGGGCCGCAGCTTCCAGAACGAGTTCCCGGACGTCACACCGCTCCTCGACCACGGTCGGCACCTGGTCATCTCGGCCGCCGACAAGCCGCGGCGGCGCTCGAACAACTGCTGGCGGATCGAGCCGTTGCGGGCCGGCACGAAGGTGGTCGACATCCCGGTCGCCGCGCCCGCACGGTCCGACCCGTACGTCGCGGAGTTGGCCGCCGACGTTTCCACGGCGTCGTACCAGAGCGACCTGACCTGGCTGGCGAACCTCCCGACCCGGCACTCGTGGAGTACCACGTTCACGCAGGCCATCGACTTCGCCAACGATCGCCTCGTTGCCCTCGGCTACCAAACGACACGGATGCCGATCACTGTCGGGGCCGGGCAGTCGGCCAACCTGATCGCGGACCGGACCGGGGCCGGTACGAATCGCGGTCTCGTGATCGTCACCGCCCATCTTGACTCGGTCAATCTCTCCGGCGGTACGGGCGCCGCGGCTCCGGGTGCCGACGACAACGGCAGTGGCTCGGCCGGCGTCCTCGAGCTCGGGCGACTGCTGGCCTCGAAGACCTGGCAGCACGACATCCGGTTGATCCTGTTCGGCGGCGAGGAGCAGGGCCTGTTCGGCAGCAAGCAGTACGTCGCGACGCTGCCGCCGGCCGAGCGGACCCGGGTACGCGCCGTACTGAACATGGACATGATTGGTACCCGGAACACCGCGACCCCGACCGTTCTGCTCGAGGGCGCCCAGGTGTCGACCGGTCAGATCGCTGCGCTATCGACCGCGGCCGCGACGTACACCGGTCTGCAGGTCGAGACGTCACTGAATCCGTTCGCGAGTGACCACGTCCCGTTCATCACCGCAGGCATGCCGGCGGTCCTGACGATCGAGGGCGGGGACAGCGCCAATGGCAACATCCACTCCGCGAACGACCTCCTGACCTTCGTCGACTGGTCGTTCGCCACCGAGATCCTGCGGATGAACATCGCCGCGCTCGCCGGCTGGCTGGAACCTGCGGCCGCGCGCCGCCGCCCACGCCCGGCCGGTTCCGTCGTGTCGTGGGGCCCCGGCCACATCGACGTCTTCGCGGTCGGCACCGACGCGGCCCTTCTGCACAAGGCTTTCGACGGCACCTGGCACGAATTCGAGTCATTGGGCGGGGTCGTGTTGACATGAGTCCCACCACTTTTCACGCTGGGAAGCCTGCCGCTTGGAGCAGAGACCAGCAGGTTCGGAGCGCCGGCGTCCACGAGATCTGGGCGCTGCGCGGCTTCGCGCTTCCGGGGCACGTGATGGTGCTGACGGCAACCGGCTGGCAGCGCGGGTGGCTGATCGGCCGCGAGCACAGCCCGAGCGGCTGGCAGGGACTGGTTCAGTACGAGGCCGGCGACTCCGAGATCACCGAGTACCTTCCGGCTGACCGGATCGCGTCGCCGGACATCCGGCCCGCGCCACATCATCGAGACACTGCGCCGGGGAGCACCGTCTAGACTGACCGGCATGTGGAGCCCGAACGCACGCGACGTGGGCGGGCTCCCGACCCGGTACGGCGTGCCAACCCGGTCAGGTGCCTTGATCCGAACCGACGCTCTGTTCGAGTTGAGCAACGAGTTCGTTGCCCTCGACGCCGGGTTGGTGCTCGATCTGCGCTCGGAGTGGGAGCTGACGCAACCCCATCCGCTCGACGGCGCACCGGCGTACCGGCGGATCCCATGGATCGATCCGCAAGCCGAGCGGTTCCGCGACGCGGAGGCGGAGCCACGGCTGCTCGACGTGTACCGCAACAGCCTGACGCGGAACGCCGCGCACATCCGACAGGTCTTCGCCGCGATCGCCGCCGCGCCGGCGGATCGCCCGATCGTGGTGCACTGCAAGGCGGGCAAGGACCGGACCGGCCTGACGATCGCGATCCTGCTCGACCTGGTCGGCGTACCGCGGGACGTGATCGCCGCCGACTACGCGGTCAGCGAGGTCCACCTCGGCACCCAGGACGGACCCGAGTTCGGGCGGACGCGTCCTGAGACGATCCTTGGCTCGCTCGATCATCTGGACGACCTCGGCGGTGTGCGGGCGTACTTGTCCTGGCTCGGGCTGAGCCCTGCGCAGATCCACCGGCTCGCGACACGACTCGTACCGATCGACGTCGAGGCGATCGTGTTCGACTTCGACGGTCTGCTGATGGACACCGAGACCACGATGGTCGAGAGCTGGCAGGCCGAATGGGCTCACCACGGCCTCGAACTCGACCTCGACACGTTCTGGCCCGACCACGGCGGCGACATCACCGACGACCGGTACGCCGTCCTCGCTGCCGCCGTTGGCTCCGGGTTCGACCACGCCGAGAGCCACGCGCGACGCCTCGCCCATCGCGAGCGACTGCACGCGACGCTCGATTTCCGGCCGGGGATCCGCGAATGGATTTCTGCTGCCCGCGACCTCGGCCTCACCGTGGCCATCGCCAGCAGCTCGCCGCGCACCTGGGTTCGGGGCCATCTGGAGCGCGTCGACGCGGTCGGTTGGTTCGACCTGATCGTGACCGGCGACGAGGTCGACACCCACAAACCCGACCCGGCGATCTACAAACTCGCGCTCGAACGGCTCGACGCCCGCCGGGCGATCGCCGTCGAAGACACGGCCCACGGCGTCGCCGCCGCACAAGCAGCCGGCCTGTACGCGGTCGCCGTACCGAATCCGTATGTCACCGCCGACGCCGTGGCGCACGCGGACCTCGTCCTCCGCAGCGCGGCCGACCTCAGCCTCGGCGAGGTCCTGCTGTCGTCGATCGAAGCCTGCTGAACCTCTCGCAGTCCGCGGCGCGTTTCCAGGGATGGACGTTCGTAACAGAGTGCCCTACTCTGCTTACGCACCGTAAATTTCTCACACGAGGAGAACAGATGCGGAAACTCACCGGGATCGTCGCCGCCACCACCGCCCTGACCGCCGCCGGCTTCGCACTCGGAACGCCCGCCCAGGCAGCACCCGCCGGAACCCAGGCGTGCGACCTGGTGACGGGCAACTCGGTCGGCTACAGCGCCCTGATGCTGTACGTCGGCGTAGGCCTCGAAGGCTGCTCGAACAGCGTCACCGAGGTCACCGTCGAACTGCAGAAGGGCGACACCGCGAACGGCCCGTTCACCACCGTCGCCGAAACCAACGCCTACTCCGGCGGCGCCGCCTGGTTCGACGGCGGCACCGGCTGCGGCTACTACATCGGCGTAGCCCACTGGCAGAACCAAACCGAAACCACCCCCACCCCCGTCCACCACTGCAACTAGCACCGGCCGCGAGTCTCCTACGCCAGGGGGTTATCCGGCTCTTGTGACCGATGTGGGTGGTGACCGGGACTGGACCTGGGCACGCGCTTCGGCCGGTGGTCGAGGCTTGGGGAGGCCGGCCGCGAGGCCACGCACGCCGGCGAGATATCCGGTACTTGTGACCGACCCGCGGGTGGATCCGGGCCCGGGTGACCGAGTCCGCGCCCGCGCTGACCGACCGCGCGCTGAACGACCGCGCGCGTCCCCGCACGGTGGAAATCCAAGAACTCCCTGGACCGCGGCACGGCGTACGAGTGGATAACCCCGCGCCAGTCGTCGCGCCGGGCTGAAACGGAAGCTTGCACAGGTTGCGGTGGGTGTGGACAGGTTATTGCTTGTCCAACGTCCCTGGCGGGTGTCCAAGGTCCCTGGCGGGTGTCCAAGGTCCCGGCGGAGGCGCACGGTCCCGGACGGGGCTGCACGGTCCCGGACGGGGCTGCACCTTCCCGGACGGGGCTGCACGGTCCCGGATGGGTGGTCGCGGTCCCCGGTCGGAGCTCAAGGTGCCTCGGCTGCGGGGACGCGCACGGCCGTACAGCGCGGTCGTACAGCGCGGTCGCACAGCGCGGGCACGGACCCGGTCACTCCGACCCGCCCACGGATCAGTCACAAGAGCCGGATATCCGCTCGTGCCGGGGTTCTCTGCTCGTACACCGGCAGAGCCCCCCAACACCAGGGGTTACGCCTTCGAGTTGGCCCGCAGGATCCACCCGCGGCCGCGGTACCTCGGCGCAGTGAGCTCGCCGGGGCGGTGCGGTGAGTGCACCAGGCGGCGCAGCGAGTTCGCCAGGGCGGTGCGGTGAGCTCACCAGGCCGTGCGGTGAGCGCACCGAGCAGTGCGGTGGGCTCGCCGGGTGGTGCGCGGGGTCAGACGACGGACAGTGGGAGGAGTTTCTTGCCGGTCGGCCCTATTTGGATTTCGGTGCCCATCTGGGGGCAGACACCGCAGTCGTAGCAGGGGGTCCAGCGGCAGTCTTCGACCTCGATGGCGCCGTCTTCCTCCAGGGCGTCCTGCCAGTCTTCCCACAGCCAGTCGCGGTCGAGGCCGGAGTCCAGGTGGTCCCAGGGCAGAACTTCGGCGTACTCCCGCTCACGGGTCGTGTACCAGGCGAGGTCGACGGGCTCGTCGGCCAGGGCCTTCTCGGTGCACTCGACCCAGCGCTCGTACGAGAAGTGCTCGCTCCAGCCGTCGAATCGGCCGCCGTCGCGCCAGACTGCTTCGATGACGCGGCCGACCCGGCGGTCGCCGCGCGACAGCAGGCCTTCGATGATGCCGGGCTTGCCGTCGTGGTACCGGAAGCCGATCGCCTTCGCGTAGTTCTTGTCCGAGCGGATCGCCGCGCCGAGCTTCGCGAGTCGCGCGTCGGTCTCCTCGGAGCCCAGCTGCGCGGCCCACTGGAACGGCGTGTGCGGCTTCGGCACGAACCCGCCGATCGACACGGTGCACCGGATGTCGCGTCGGCCGGACGCCTCGCGCCCGGTCGCGATGACCTTCTTCGCGAGGTCGGCGATCGCCAGCACGTCCTCGTCGGTCTCGGTGGGCAGACCGCACATGAAGTACAGCTTCACCTGCCGCCAGCCGTGGCTGTACGCCGCCGCGACGGTGCGGATCAGGTCCTCCTCGGTGACCATTTTGTTGATCACCTTGCGCATCCGGTCCGACCCGCCCTCGGGTGCGAACGTCAGCCCGCTGCGCCGGCCGTTGCGGGAAAACTCGTTGGCCAGCGTGATGTTGAACGCGTCGACCCTTGTCGACGGCAACGACAGCGAGACGTTGCTGCCTTCGTACCGGTCGCCGAGGCCCTTCGCGACGTCCGCGATCTCACTGTGGTCGGCCGACGACAGACTCAGCAGGCCGACCTCTTCGAACCCGGACTGCTGCAGCCCGTTCTCGACCATGTCACCGATCGTGGTGATGCTGCGCTCGCGCACCGGCCGGGTGATCATGCCCGCCTGGCAGAACCGGCAGCCGCGCGTGCAGCCGCGGAAGATCTCCACCGAGTACCGCTCGTGGACGGTCTCGGCGAGCGGGACCAGCGGCTTCTTCGGGTACGGCCACGCGTCGAGATCCATCACCGTGTGCTTCGCGGTCCGGAACGGCACGCCCGGACGGTTCGGTACGACGCGCTGGATCCGGCCGTCGGGCAGGTAGTCGACGGTGAAGAACTTCGGGATGTAGACGCCGCCGGACTTCGCCAGCCGCAACAGCACCTCGTCGCGGCCGCCCGGGCGACCCTCGTCCTTCCACTCCCGGATCACCTCGGAGATCGCGAGCACGATCTCCTCGCCGTCACCGAGCACCGCGGCGTCGATGAAGTCCGCGATCGGCTCCGGGTTGAACGCGGCGTGCCCGCCGGCCAGCACGATCGGGTCCTCGTCGGTGCGGTCGACCGCGTGCAGCGGGATCCCGGCGAGGTCCAGCGCAGTCAGCATGTTCGTGTAGCCGAGCTCGGTCGAGAACGACAGCCCGAACACGTCGAACGCCCGCACCGGCCGGTGGCTGTCCAGGGTGAACTGCGGGATGCCGTTTTCCCGCATCACCTTCTCCATGTCCGGCCAGACCGAGTACGTCCGTTCGGCCAGGATGTGGTCGCGCTCGTTCAGCACCTCGTACAGGATCTGGACGCCCTGGTTGGGCAGCCCGACCTCGTACGCGTCCGGGTACATCAGCGCCCATCGGACACTGACCGCGTCCCACTCCTTGCTGACCGAGTTCAGTTCCCCACCGACGTACTGGATCGGCTTCTGCACACTCGGCAGCAGCGCCTCCAGGCGCGGAAACAGCGATTCGACAGTCATAAACACTTCCAGTCAGCGATCAGAGCGCCTACCAGCCTAACCGCGACCCGCCCGCAGACCAGCATCCGCTCGGTCCGAGCCGCCCGCACGCCCCTGCGGGGTTCTCAGGCGAGGTGGGCGAGGAGGAGGGGGTTGACGACCTCCGGGTGGGAGTAGGTGACGAGGTGGGCGGCGTTCTCGATGACTTCGAGATGGGCGCCGGGGATCTCGGTGGCCAGGTGGACGACGGTTTCGGCGGGGACGGAGGCGTCGGAGTCGGTGGTGATCAGCAGGACGGGGGCGGTGATCGAGCCGAGGCCGGGGAGGAGGTTGAGGGTGCTGAGCGCCTCACAGCACGCCGCGTAGCCCTCGGCGGGGCAGTTCAGGAGCATCTGGCGGATCGGCTCGGTGTCGGTGAACTCGGGAAGGAACCAGCGGCCGAGGGTGGCGTCGACGATCGCTTTCGTGCCTTCGGCGCGGACCTGTGCGGCGCGGTCGGTCCAGACGTCCGGGGTCGCGGCCGGGTTCGACGGCGGGCAGATCGCGACGATGCGGTGGAAGCGGTCCGGGGCGTTCTGCGCGAGCCACAGCCCGAGCGCGCCGCCGAGCGAGATGCCGACGTACGACGCCTGCTCGACCTCGAGCGTGTCCAGCAACCCCAGTACGTCACCGCCGAGGTCGTCGAACGTGTACGGCCCCTCGGGTACGTCGGATCCGCCGTGGCCGCGGTGGTCGAACGCGATCACGCGGAACCGCTGCGACAGCGCGTCGACCTGCGGCTCCCACATGCTGTGATCCGCGCCGAGCGACGCCCCGAGCAGGACGGCGGGCGCGTCGGCAGGACCGGTCTCCACGTAGTTGAGTCGCATGCTCCTCACCTTACGGAACTCACCCGGAACCCACCCGGAACCCACTCGGAACCCACTCGGAACTCACTCGGAACTCACCCGGGTCTCACGCGACGTCCTGCGGGGTCAGCGGCAGGACCGTCGTCCGGCGATGGTGCTCGAAGACGACGGAACTGCGGATGTCGGCGATCTCCTGGCGTTTCGCGAGCGCGAGGACCAGGTCGCGGAGCGCCGCGGTGTCCTTGACGGCGACGTGCGCGAGGAAGTCCGCACCCCCGGAGACCATGAACATGTCCAGGGTCTGCGGCAGGTCCATCACGTACGCCTGGAACGCGGTCGCCACCGCCATCGCCTGCGGCCGGAGCTTAATCGAGATGATCGCCTGCGTGGACCGATCGATCGCCTTCAGGTCGACGGTCGCGTGGTACCCGCTGATCACGCCGCGCTCGCGCAGTCCGCGGATCCGCTCCAGGCAGGTCGACGGCGCGATCTTCAGCTCGGCGGCCATGTCCCGGTTGGTCCGGCGGGCGTCGTTCTGCAGCATCCGCAGCAGCGCCGTATCAAGTTCGTCCATGCGGCCCAGTTTCGCAGATCCGCCGAACGATGTTCGGTCATTGTCACCCGAGGCCGCTCAGACAACTACCGTGACTGCCGTGCAGACGAACAAGATGGTCGTGATCATCGCGACCGAGGCGCCGCTCGGCGTCGCCCTCAACACCGCTGCCCTGCTCGGCGTCGGCCTGGGCAGCCACCACCGCGACACAGTCGGCCCGGACACCGCCGACGCGGCCGGCACGCCCCACACCGGCATGTGCGCGTACCCGATTCCGGTCCTCCGCGCCGACGACCTGCGGACCCTCCGCGCGCAGGCGGCGGCCCGCCCGGACGTCACGATTCACGACATGCACCAGGTCGCCCAGCGGGCGCGCACCTACGACGAGATGGCCGCCACGCTGTCCGGAACCAAACCCGGCGACATCGAGTACCTCGGCCTCGCGCTCTACGGCCCGCGCCGGTCGATCGACTCGCTCACCGGAGCGCTACCCCTCTACCGCTGACAGCTTCGCCGGGTTCGCTAGCACGCGGATGGCGGTGATCCGGGTGCCGTCGGAATCGACGGTGAGGACGTGCGGGACGCTGCCGATCACCGTCTTCACCGCAGGACCGGTGGCGAGCTCGACCGGCGTGCTGAGCACGTCGTCCTGACCGTAGATGTGGGTGAAGAACGCGGCGACCTTGTCGCGGCCGATGACCGGTTTGCGCGCGGCCCGGCGGCGCCCGCCGCCGTCGGTCCAGGAGACCACGTCGTCCTTGAGCAACGCCTCGAGCCGGGCCAGGTCGCCGTCACGGGCCGCTGCCACGAAGTCGGCGAGCAGTCGGCGCTGCTCGGCGGGCGTCGGCCGATAGCGAGGCAGGTCGTTGTCCAGGGCATGCATCGCCCGGCGGTGCAGTTGCCGGCAGTCCTCCGGCGTACGGTCGAGGATCTCGGCGATCTCGTCGTACGGGAGGGTGAAAGCGGTCCGCAGGACGTAGACCGCGCGCTGCGGCGGAGTGAGCCGTTCCATCAAGTGCAGCAGCGCCATCGACACGTCGTCGAGGTCGAAGGAGTCCGCGGGCACCGGCTCCGGCAGCCATTCGCCGACGTAGCTCTCGCGGCGCGCCTGCCGCCTGCGCAGGACGTCGACGGACAGCCGCGTCACCACCCGGGTCAGGTAGCGGCGCGGCTCCGTCACGTCGGCACGGTCGGCCGCGGACCATCGCACGTACGCCTCCTGCAACACGTCCTCGGCGTCGTGCCAGCTGCCGAGCAACCGGTAGGCGAGCCCGGCGAGCATCCCGCGGGCCGACGCGTACTCCTCGAGGATCAACTCGCGGGTTCGGGCTGCTTCCGGGTCGCGACGTTGAGACGGGTCCACAGGTTGATCATCCCAATCGCGAGCAGCACGTTCGCCGTCCCCTCCTCCCCGAACTGCTGGACGGCGGCGTCCCACACGTCGTCCGGTACGCCGGTGCGCTCGAGCACCGTGACCGCGTCGGTCAGCGCCAGCGCGGCGCGCTCCCGCTCGTCGTAGTACGACGAATCGCGCCACGCCGCGAGCCCGAACAGGCGCTCGGTGCTCTCACCGGCCTTCAACGCGTGCGTCGTGTGCATGTTCAGGCAGAACGCGCAGCCGTTGAGCATCGACGCCCTGACCTTGATCAGGTGCAGCAGCTCCTGGTCCACCTTGCCCTGCACGTAGTTCTCCACGCCGTACACGGCCCGGAAGCCGGCCGGCGAGACCTTGCTGAAATCCATCCGCTCGTCCATGACAACACGACGGCGACCGGATCTGCCGACGTGACAACTCCGGGCGTGACGCCGGTCACGCCGGACGTCAGGCAGGCTGTACGACGCTCCGCGCCTTGGTGAACGCCGCCTCGGTGGCGGCGTCGAGCTCGAGGTCCTGACCGGCCAGGATCCGCACCGACAAGGTCACGTCGTCCACCCCGGTGACGACCGCGACGTACTCGAGGCCGCGCTTCGGCCCGCTCGTACCGGTCAGCCGGAAGGCAAACGGCTTCGAGCCGTACTGCGGGGCGGTGATCGTCTCAACCTTCATCGAGGTGTTGCCGGCGCCCTCGGTCTTCAGCGTCACCTTGGGGCACGACTCGACCGCGTCGGCGTACGACTCGCGGAGCTCCTCGACCTTCGCGGCGGTGCCCATCGAGTGCAGGCCGTAGTCGATGTCCGGCCCTTCCGGACCGCCGCTGAACGACCGCGTCACGCTCGCCTTGGCACCCTTCGCCTCGGCGGCGTTCAGGTACTTCATCAGCGCCTTGCAGCTGCTGGTCGGCGCCGAGAACCGAACGGCGTTTTCGTCGGAGTCTTCTTCGGTGAAGCCCTCCGGCAGGTCGGCGAGCTCGAGCAGCGCCTTGGTCAGCTCGGTCTTCGTCCGGGTGATGGGCGCGGCCGGGGTCGTGGCAGTGGGGCTCGGGGTCGGCGTCGGTGTGACGGCCGGTGGCGCGGCGGTTTGCTGGTCGTCGCCTTGGCCACAGGCGGTCAGCGACAGCAGGAGAGCGGCGAGCGTGATCGACAGCGTGATCGATGGGGACCTGGTCATGGGGCCTTCCGAAGCTCCGGGCGGGGGCCGAGCAGGGAGCAGCGTACCTGACCGATCAGGCGAGGCGGGTCAGTACCGGTGGGACCTGAGGTGAATGTTCTGCAGCAGTCCGACCGCGAGCAGACAGGCGAACATCGAGGAACCGCCGTACGACACGAACGGCAGCGGCAGACCGGTGACCGGCATGATCCCGAGCGTCATGCCGATGTTCTCGAACGACTGGAACGCGAACCAGCAGACGATCCCGGTCGCCACCAGCCGGCCGAACGCGTCCCGCGCGTTCACCGCGATCCGCAGCCCGCGGAACAGGATGATCGCGAACAGCACGATGATCGCGCCGGCCCCGATCAGGCCGAGCTCCTCCCCCGCGACCGTGAACACGAAGTCGGTGTGCTGCTCGGGGACGAACGCGTTCTGGGTCTGGCCGCCGTGGAACAGGCCCTGCCCGAAGACGCCGCCGTTGCCGATCGCGATCCGCGCCTGGTTCACGTTGTAGCCGATGCCCTGCGGGTCCGACGACGGATTCATGAACGCGGTGAAGCGGGCGATCTGGTACTCCTTCAGCACCTCCAGCTTGATCGCGATCGCCGCGATCAGCACCCCCGCGCTGAGCAGGCCGAGCATCCAGCGTTTCGGGACGCCGGACACCGCGATGATCCCGAACACGATCGACCCGAGCACCATCACCGTGCCGAGGTCCGGTTGCAGCATCACCAGCACCACCGGTACGGCGGCGACCGCGATCGCCTGCGCGACGTCGATCGTGCGGGCGTCCTCGCGGCGATCGGTCTCGCTCTTCTCCGCGATCAGCAGCGCCATCCCGACGATCACCGCGAGCTTGGCGAACTCACTCGGCTGGATCGACATGAACGGCAGCTGGATCCACGACCGGGACCCGTTGATCGTCGACCCGACGCCGGGCACCAGGACCAGGATCAGTCCGATCACCGAGGCGACGTACAGCAGCGGGGCGAGGATCCGGACCCGGCGATGGTCGGTGATCGCGGCGCCGACCGCGAGCACCAGGCCGATCGCGAAGTTCATCGCGTGCCGGAACAAGAACGCGTCCGGGTTGCCGTCGGTCAGCGTCCGCCGGTTGTGGGTCGCCGACCAGATCAGCATCGCACCGAGGAACGACAGCGCGACGACGGCGAAGACCAGCACCCAGTCGACGTGCCACACCGTCGACCGGCGGTCCATCCGCGGCCTGGTCCGGATCGGGGTCAGCAGCGCCATCTCACTGCTCCGGCTTTTCCTGGCCGGCCGGCGGCGCCGGCGTGATGTTGTAGAGCGTCTCGTAGATCTTGCGGACCGCGTCACCGCCGGCGCCCGAACCCGTACCGGCCTGGCTGAGCATCATCACCACGGCGTACCGATCGGTGTAGGTCGCCAGCCAGGAGGTGGTCTGCTTGCCGTAGACCTCGGCCGTACCGGTCTTGGCGCGGACCGGGACCTTGTCGAGCGGGAAACCCTGGAACTTCCACGCCGCCGTACCGGTCCTGGCGGTGCCCTTCAGCGCGTTGTCGATGTACCGCAGGGTGCTCGAGGGCACCGGGAGCTTCGACCGCACGGTCGGCTTGATCTCGTGGGCCTTGCCGTTCGCGCCGATCCAGGACTGGATCACCCGCGGCTCGTACAGCGTGCCGCCGTTCGACAGGGCGGAGTAGACGGTCGCGAGCTGCAGCGGCGTCAGCGTGGTGTCGCCCTGGCCGATCGCGAAGTTCACCGCGTCACCTGCGCGGTACTTGTAGCCGTCGACACAGAACTCCCGGGAGAACTGCTTCAGGAACGCCGAGGTCCCGGCCGGCGGATTCGCCGCGAGCTTGCAGTAGTAGTCCTTCATCGAGTCGTAGTACTTCTTCTTCCACTGCCGGTCCGCGATCCGGCCGCTGACCTCACCGGGCAGGTCGATGCCGGTCGGCTTGCCGAGCCCGAACTTCTTCGCCATCTCGACCAGCGGGTCGCGGGTGTTGATGTCGCTGGAGTTGCCGCCCTCCTTCAGCCACAGGGCGTACGCGATCCGGTAGAAGAACGTGTCGCAGGACAGCTCCAGCGCCTGGGCGAAGCTGATCGTCCCGTACGACGCGGACTCGTAGTTCTTGAACTTGCGGTTGCCGACCTCGAAGAACGACGAGCAGTTCAGCCGGGTGTTCGGCCCGTACCCGGCGCTCATCGCGGCCGCCGTGGTGATCGGCTTGAACGTCGACCCGGGTGCCAGCTGGCCCTGCAACGCGCGCGACACCAGCGGCATCCCGGACTTCGACGAGTACAGCGCGTCGAGCTCCTTCTGGGTGATGCCGCCGACCCACACGCCCGGGTCGTACGTCGGGTAGCTGGCCATCGCGACGACCCGGCCGGTCTTGGTGTCCATCACGACCGCGGCGCCCGAGTCCGCGACGTACTTGCGGCGGGTGACCGGGTCGGTCTGCTTCCGCGCGGTCATGATCGCGTTCTTCAGCTGCGCCTCGACCGCGGCCTGGATGCGCGCGTCGATCGTCGAGACCAGCGTGGCGCCCGGCACCGGTGCGGTCTGCTTCTTGATGCCGGTCGTGTAGCCGACCGCGTCGACGATCATGTCCTTGGTACCCGGAGTGCCGCGGAGCAGCTTGTCGTACGACCGCTCGACACCGGCCCGGCCGACCAGGTCCGACCGGTGCGGGACCGAGTCGACGCCGGCCTTGTCCATGTCCTCGAGCTCTTCGGTGGTGATCGGCGACAGGTACCCGAGGATGTGTGCCGCGTTCACCTTGAACGGCGACGGATACGCGCGCAGCGTCTGCGTGTCGGCGGCGACGCCGGGGAAGTCCTCGCGGCGCTCCATCACCTCGATCGCGACCTGCTCACTGACGTCCTTCGCAACCGGGATCGGCTGGTACGGCGTGCCGTTCCAACAGGCGGGCGGCTTCGACGCGCCGGGCTCGCCGCAGAGCATCGTGCGGGCCTTCAGGTCCTTCGGTTTCTGGCCGAGGACCTTGGCGAGCCGGCTGAGGACGGCGTTCTGCTGGGACTCGGGGAGCTTCGCGAGCACGGACCGGTCGACCGTGATCATCACCGAGACCCGGTTGCCGACCAGCGTGCGGCCCTGCGCGTCGACGATCGTGCCGCGCGGGGCCGGGACCAGCACCTGGCGGATGTGCTGCTGGGTCGCCGCCTGGGTGTAGTCGTCGCTCGACATCACCTGCATGTACCACAGGCGGCCGAACAGCGTGCACATCAACGAGAAGACCAGCACCCCGATCACCAGCAACCGCAGCCTGGCCTTCAGCGGCGCCTCGGATCCGTCCCAGCTCATCCGCGGCCTCGCTTCGCTCCGGGCGCGGACGGGCGAAACGCACTGTGCCCGATGATGAGCTCGCTCATGGCGCGACCCGGCGGCGCTCGCGGGCCGGCTTGACCCGGCCCAGCACCCACATGACCAGTGGGATCACCACGATCGCGCCGACCACGTCGTACCCCGCGGCAATGCCGAGGCGGACGCCGAACTCGCTCCAGTCCACCGTCGGGTCGTGCAGCAGCGAGCCGGTGGCGCAGTACAGGAAGAAGGAGATCGCCGTCCCGAGGACGACGGTCAGCGCGACGCCGAGCGGCCCGACCGGTGTACCTGAGGTCTCGCGCCGGATCAGGCCCGCGACGTAGCCCGCGACCGCCAGGCCGAGCGCCCAGCGCCCGGCGGTGTGGTCGGCGGGCGGCACGACATCGAGCAGCAACCCGCCGGTGAACCCGGCGATCGCGCCCCACTCCGGCCCGCGGGACAGCGCCAGCGCGATCACCACGATCAGCGTCAGGTCACAGATCACCCCGGCGACCGCGACATTCGTCAGCACGGAGGTCTGCACGGTGACGGCGATCATCAGGAACAGGGCAGCCAAGGAGATGCGGATTGCGGTCACGTCAGCGCCCCCCTCCTTGGTTGGTGATCTGCTGGCGCGGCGGCCGGGCCGGCGGCCCGGTCACCACACCGACGGTCTCGATCCGGGTCGGATCGACGAACGGCTTCACGGTCGCGGTGGACCCGAGGGAACCCTGGTTCGGCGTCACCGACGTGACCACGCCGATCGGCACCCCCGGCACGTACGGCGCGTTGCCGCTCGAGCCCCAGGTGACGATCCGGTCGCCCGCCTTCGGCCGCGCCTTCGGGTCGATCAGCTTGTAGTCGAGGGTGCCGGCCACGTCGCCCCGTCCGGAGACGAAACCGAGCGCCATCGACGCATTCAGCCGGCCGCCCACGGTCGAGCTGCGGTCGCCGATCAGCAACACGGTCGCCGTGCCCTGGGTGACCCGCACCACCCGGCCGACGAGTCCGGTCCCGTTCAGCACCGTCATGTCTTTACGCACGCCGTCCGCCGTCCCGGCGTCGATCGTCACCGTGTGGCTGAAGTTCTGCGCGCCGCCGATGCCGATCACCCGGGCCGGGGTCACCGTGTACTCCGGTGCCACCTTGAGCAGCCGGTCCAGCTCCTGCGCCCGGGCACGGGCGTAGTCGCTGGTGTTCAGCTGCCGGGTCAGTTCCTCGTTGTCCTTCTTCAGTTTTTCGTTCTCTGCTTTCAACCTATCCATTTCCGCGAAGCGGTCGCGAAGGTTGTCCACAGGCTGCCGGGCCGACGACGCGGTCGACTCCAACGGGCCGAAGACGGCGGCCGCGCCCTCGCGCAACGGCTCCACCGGCGACCCCGCCGTACGCCGGGCGTCGAGCACGATCAACGTGAAACAGGCCAGCACCACGAGCGCGAGCACCGAGCGCCGCCGGCGCACCTCCCGCGGCGTACCGGCCGAACGCAGCGGCGTCTCCCCCGCCGAACGGAACGCACTGCGCGCCGGCGTGCCGCGGCCGGAGCTGCTCCGGCTCGACGGGCCCCCGAGGTCTTTGAGCATCGGTGAACCTCAGCGCCGGTTGTCGGTGACCAGGATGCGGTTGAGGGTCTCGATGTTGTCGACACACTTGCCGGCGCCCAGCACGACCGCGTCCAGCGGGTTCTCCGCGACGTGGATCGGGATGCCGGTCTCGTGCCGCAGGCGCTCGTCCATGCCCTTCAGTAGCGCGCCGCCGCCGGTCAGCACGATGCCGCGGTCGACGATGTCACCGGCGAGCTCCGGCGGGGTCTTGTCCAGGGTCGCCTTCACCGCGTCGACGATCGCGGTGATCGGCTCCTCGATCGCCTGCCGCATGTCCGCCGACGACACCTTCACGGTCCGCGGCAGGCCGGAGATCATGTCCCGGCCGCGGATCTCGCTCTCCGGACCGTCGGTGGTCGGGAACGCCGACCCGATCGTCATCTTGATCTGCTCCGAGGTCGCCTCGCCGAGCAGCAGCGAGAACTCCTTCTTGCAGTAGTTCACGATCGCCTTGTCGATGGCGTCGCCGGCCACCCGGATCGACTGGCTGGTGACGATGCCGCCGAACGAGATGACCGCGACCTCGGTGGTGCCCCCGCCGATGTCGACGACCATGTTCCCGGTCGCGTCCCGGACCTCGAGGTTCGAGCCGAGCGCGGCGGCCATCGGCTCCTCGATGATGTACACCTTGCGGGCGCCGGCCATGTACCCGGCGTCGCGGACCGCGCGCTGCTCGACCGCGGTGATCCCGGACGGCACGCACACCACGATCCGCGGCTTCGCGAAGTACCGCCGGCGGTGCACGCGCTGGATGAAGTACCGCAGCATCTGCTCGGCGGCGTCGAAATCCGCGATCACGCCGTCCTTGAGCGGCCGGATCGCGGTGATGTTGCCCGGCGTCCGCCCGATCATCTTCTTCGCCTCGTGCCCGAACGCGACCGCCTCCTGCGGCTCGTCGGTGCGTGTCGCCACCACCGACGGCTCGTTCAGCACAACCCCCCGACCGCGGACGTACACCAGTGTGTTCGCCGTCCCCAGGTCGACCGCCATGTCGCGGCCCAGCATGCTGTTCGCCACCGCGGCACCTCCCACTCGGTCCCCTGCCAGGCTAAACGCTGCCACGCGCAACCCGTGGACCGACACGACCCGTCCGCCCAAGCACGTATCGTATCGGCCCGAACACCCCCGGTCCGCATCGACCTGCAAAACCCCACGCCGCAAGGCGTTCGGGCTGCCTCGAGCGACCCCCTACAGACCAACTGTCTCAGCGCCGAAGCACCACGTCGAGTCGATCCCGCCCAGGCGCGGGCAACAGTCCCGCATCAGGGGAGGTCGGGGAACCAGAGCTTGATCTCGCGGGCGGCGGATTCCTCGGAGTCGGAGCCGTGGACGAGGTTCTCCCGGTTCGACAGCGACAGGTCGCCGCGGATGGTGCCGGGAGCCGCCTTGCGGCCGTCGGTGGCGCCGTTCAGCGCGCGGACCACCTCGATCGCCTCGTCCCCCTCGAGCACCAGGGCGACCAGCGGCCCGCTGGTGACGAACTCGCGCAGCGGCGGGTAGAAGTCGCGCTCGACGTGCTCGGCGTAGTGCTGGTCGGCGAGGTCCGCGTCGATCGTGCGCAGGTCCATGGCGACGATGCGCAGCCCCTTCGCCTCGAACCGGCGCAGCACCTCACCGATCAGGCCACGGCGTACCGTGTCGGGCTTCAGCAGGACCAAGGTGCGCTGCGACATCTGTCAACTCTCTCTCGTGTTGTTCGGGGCCGCCGAGCCTAATGCCTCATGGGCCGCCTTCGCCTCTTCGATCCGGCGGCCGAGCACGATGGCGGCAACCCAGAAGGCGGCGAACGCGACGCCGAGGACGAACATCACCGGTACGACGAAGCCGAGGCCGACCGCACCGACCTGGACCAGCCAGCCGAGGGCGTACCCGACGCGGAACCGCAGCAGACCGGCCGCGACCAGCGCGAGCACGAACAACCCCAGGCAGACCGGGATCGCGACCGCCGGCCGGACGTCGGCCACCGAGATCATCACCGGGGTGACGAGCGCGAGGACGATCGACTCGAAGGCCAGCACGATCGAGGCGAGCGATCTCACGGCTTCGCGTCCTTCGGCGTGCGGACCAGCAGCGCCCGCGCCTCACCGGCGGTGATCACGGAGCCGGTGATCAGGACGCCGCCGCTGCCCAGCGCGACCGCCTCCTCCTCGGCGAGCCGGATCGCGTCGTCGATCGCGTCGATCAGGTGCGGGCGGACCAGCACCCGTTCCTCACCGAACACCTCGGCGGCCAGCTCGCCCAGCTCGGCGGCCGGCATCGACCGCTCGACGAAGCTGTTGCGGGTGCAGATGACGGTTTCCATGATCGGCTCGTAGGCCTCGAGGATGCCGTACACGTCCTTGTCCTTCATACAGCCGAGGACGCCGATCAGCGGCTGGAACTGGAACGCCTCCGACACCGCGGCGGCGGTCGCCTCGGCGCCGTGCGGGTTGTGCGCGGCGTCCACGACGATCGTCGGGCTCTGCCGGACCACCTCGAGCCGTCCCGGGCTGGTGACCTGGTCGAACCCGGCCTGCAGCAGTTCGGTGGTGACCCGCCCGTCGGTCTCCGGACTGGCGCCGAGCAGCGCCTCGACCGCCGCGACCGCGCCGGCCGCGTTGTGCGCCTGGTACTCACCGTGCAACGGGACGAACAGATCGTCGTACTCGCCGCCGAGGCCCTTGATCGACACCACCTGGCCGCCGACCGCGAGCGTGCGGCTGACCACGCCGTACTCGATCCCTTCGCGGGCGACCTGCGCGCCGACCTCGCCGGACCGGCGGATCAGGATCTCGAAGACGTCGAGGCTCTGCTGCGCCATCACCGCCGTACCGCCGGGCTTGATGATGCCGGACTTCTCGCCCGCGATGGTGGCCGGATCCGCCCCGAGCAGGTGCTGGTGGTCGACCGCGACCGGGGTGATCACCGAGACGGTGCCGTCGGCGACGTTGGTCGCGTCCCAGCTGCCGCCGAGGCCGACCTCGATCACCGCGACGTCCACCGGGGCGTCGGCGAAGACCGCGAACGCCATCGCGGTGATCACCTCGAAGAACGTCAGCGGGTGCTCCTGCTCGGCGTCGACGACCTCGAGGTACGGCGCGATCTCGTCGTACGCCTCGACGAAACGCTCCTCGCTGATCGGCTCGCCGTCCAGCGTGATCCGCTCCCGGACCGACTCCAGGTGCGGGCTGGTGAACCGTCCGGTCCGCAGGCCCGCCTCGCGGAGCAGGGTGTCGATCATCCGCGCCGTCGAGGTCTTGCCGTTGGTGCCGGTGAGGTGCACCACCGGGTAGGCCTTCTGGGGATCGCCGAGCAGCTCGACGAGCCGCCGGACGCGCTCCAGGGTGGGCTCGATCTTGTGCTCCGGCCAGCGCTGCTGGAGCCGTGCCGATACCTCGGCGAAGGAGAGGTCGCTCATCAGGGCACCCAGTCTAGGAGGGGGTGTGGATAACCGGTCGGGAGCACCCCTTGACAACCACTAACATTGTGCGCATGAGCCAGACGTCCCGCGTTCCAGACAAGCCCAGCCTCGACGGTCTCGAGGAGAAGTGGGCTGCCGTATGGAAGGAGCAGCAGACCTACGCCTTCGACCGCACCGCCGAGCGGGCCGATGTCTACTCCATCGACACCCCGCCGCCCACGGTCTCGGGCTCGCTGCACGTCGGGCACATCTTCAGCTACACCCACACCGACCTGATCGCGCGCTTCCAGCGGATGCGCGGCAAGAAGGTCTTCTACCCGATCGGCTGGGACGACAACGGCCTGCCCACCGAGCGCCGCGTGCAGAACTACTACGGCGTCAAGTGCGACCCGTCGCTGCCGTACGACCCGGACTTCACTCCGCCGGCCAAGCCGGACCCGAAGAAGCAGGTCCCGATCTCCCGGCAGAACTTCGTCGAGCTGTGCGGTGAGCTCACCCACATCGACGAGCAGGCGTTCGAGTCGATGTGGCGGCAGGTCGGCCTGAGCGTCGACTGGTCCTACCTGTACACCACGATCTCCGAGGACTCCCGGCGTACGTCGCAGCGCGCGTTCCTGCGCAACTTCGCCCGCGGCGAGGCGTACCTGGCCGAGGCGCCGACGATGTGGGACGTCACGTTCCAGACCGCGGTCGCGCAGGCCGAGCTGGAGGCCCGGCCGTATCCAGGTGCGTACCACCGGGTCGCCTTCCACGGCACCGACGGTCCGATCTACATCGAGACCACGCGCCCGGAGCTGATCCCGGCCTGTGTCGCGCTGATCGCGCATCCGGACGACGACCGTTACAAGCACCTGTTCGGGACGACGGTGAAGTCGCCGCTGTTCGGTGTCGAGGTCCCGGTCCTGGCGCATGAGGCCGCCGAGATGGACAAGGGCGCCGGTATCGCCATGTGCTGCACCTTCGGCGACCAGACCGACATCCAGTGGTGGCGCGAGCTGCAACTCCCGGTCCGCACGGTCATCGGCCGCGACGGCCGGCTGCTGCGCGACACCCCGGCCTGGCTGGAGGGCTCCGCCGAGCTGTACGGCGAGCTCGCCGGGAAGACCGTGTTCAGCGCCCGCGAGCTGATCGTCCAGAAGCTGCGCGAGAGCGGCGACCTGGACGGCGAGCCGAAGAAGACCGAGCGGATGGCGAACTTCTACGAGAACGGCGACAAGCCGCTCGAGATCGTCTCCACCCGGCAGTGGTACATCACCAACGGCGGCCGGGACGCAGCGCTCAAGCAGGAGTTCATCGAGCGCGGCAACGAGCTCGCCTGGGTCCCGGAGCACATGCGCCACCGCTACCTGAACTGGGTCGAGGGGCTGAACGGCGACTGGCTGATCTCCCGCCAGCGGTACTTCGGCGTCCCGTTCCCGGTCTGGTACCCGCTCGACCAGGACGGCGAGCCGGACTACGACCACCCGCTGCTGCCGTCCGAGGACGAGCTGCCGATCGACCCGACCTCACAGGCCCCGCGGGGGTACGACGAGTCGCAGCGCGGCAAGCCGGGCGGTTTCGAGGCCGACCCCGACGTGATGGACACCTGGGCGACGTCGTCGCTGACCCCGCACATCGTCTGCGGGTGGGAGCGGGACGACGACCTGTTCCGCCGGACCTTCCCGATGGACCTGAACACGCACGCCCACGAAATCATCCGCACCTGGCTGTTCTCCCGCGTCGTCCGCGCGCACTTCGAGAACGGGTCGCTCCCGTGGGCCCGGTCGATGATCTCCGGGTTCGTCGTCGACCCGGACCGCAAGAAGATGTCGAAGTCCAAGGGCAACGCGGTCGTCCCGTCGGAGATCCTGGACAAGTTCGGCTCGGACGCGGTCCGCTGGCGCGCGGCGATGGCCCGGCCGGGTCTGGACTCGCCGTTCGACGAGTCGCAGATGAAGGTCGGGCGCCGGCTCGCGATCAAGGTGCTGAATGCGTCGAAGTTCGTGCTCGGGTTCGGCGCGACCACCGTGGACCCGGCTGCGGTCACCGAGCCGGTCGACCTGGCGATGCTGCAGCAACTGCGGACGGTCGTCGCCGACGCCACCGCGGCCTTCGAGCGGTACGACTACACCGGGGCGCTGGAGATCAGCGAGCGGTTCTTCTGGACGTTCTGCGACGACTACGTCGAGTTGGTCAAGGAGCGTGCGTACGGCGGTCAGGGCGACGCCGCGGCCGCCTCCGCCAAGGCCGCGCTCGCGGTGGCGTTGTCGGTCCAACTCCGGCTGCTCGCGCCGTACCTGCCGTTCGCGACCGAGGAGGTCTGGTCGTGGTGGCAGGAGGGTTCGATCCATGTGTCCTCGTGGCCGACGCCGGACGGTGACCTGGCCGTCGCGGAGCAGGAGCCGGAGGTCCTGGACGCGGTGTCCGAGGTGCTCGCCGGGATCCGCGGGGCGAAGTCCGAGGCGCAGGTCTCGATGAAGACCGAGGTCTCCAAGGTCGAGGTCACCGGCCCGGCGGCGCGGCTCGCACTCGCCGAGCGCGCCGAGCCGGACCTACGCGCGGCCGGCCGGATCACCGGCGAGATCGTCTGGCACGCCGATGACTCCGACACCGTGAAGGTCGCCGCGACGCTCTGATCGCTGTCCGCCGGGTGCCCGTCTCCTCACCGAGGAGGCGGGCATCAGCCGCACCTGCGGAAACCGGCTTGCCCGCGTATGGAAGCATCGGGGCGAGCCGCATCCTGCACCCGGTGACCCCGAACGTCCGAGGAGCCATCCGATGAGCGATCCCACCAACCCCGCGGATCCCCACGACCAGGGCGCCGACACCACCGAACTCCCCGCAGTCCCGCCCGCGAACACCAACCCGGGGAAGGCCGCTGGTACAAGCGCCGACGCCACCAAGCCCGGCGGTACGACGCCCGACTCCACCAGGACCGACGTCACGAAGGCCGACGACACGAAGGCCGACATCACCGACGCCGACGCCACCAAGCCCGGCAGTGCGAAGGCTGACGCTGCCAAGGCCGATGGTGGGAAGGGTGGGCAGAAGCGGCGGTTCGGGGTTCGAGGGCCTTGGGTCACCGTCGGTGGGGTTGTGGTGGTGCTGGCGGCGCTCGCCGTGGTGGGGTACGTGTGGGGGCTGGGCCCGTTGAGCCGGCTGAACGCCGAGCGGGCGATCACGCCGCCGGCGCAGGTGGCGGGGCTGGATCGGATCACCGACCCGGAGATCCGCAGTCAGGCGCAACTCGACCAGACCCGGGACGCGCTGAGCCGGATCAACGACGGCAAGAAGGTGATGGTCGAGGCGTACGGCAGCCTCGAAGGTGACCGCTTCTACGTCCTGATCGCGCTACGCGGCCGCGTGGACATCGACAAGGTGGTCGCGGACTCCGGCGCGAGCCCGGACAAGGTGAAGAAGATCAACAACACCACCTGCATCGAGGCAGCCGGCAACCTCCCGACCCAGTGCTACCGCGGCTCCAACACCCTCACCGTCATCGCGCAGTCCGCCAACGAAGGCGTCGGCGTCGATCAGGTGGAACCCGTCGCCGAAGAAGCGTTCCGCGCCATGCACTAGCAGAAGACAACGAAAGACAGCCACACTTGGTGGTCTTCTCCGCCCCACGCCGGCACCGGGCTCAATCAGATGAGCAGGCCGGAGATCAGGATCATGGTAGGGATCGAGAGCAGGGTGCTGAGAAGGACGGCGCTGCGGGCGAGGGTTCGGCTGGCTCGGTAGTGAACGGCGTAGACGTAGACGTTCTGCGCACTGGGGAGGGCGGCCAGGAGCGTGGGGGCGAGGAGCGCGGCGCCGTGGAGGTCGAGGGCCCAGCGGGCGATCGCATAGGCGACGAGGGGCTGGGCGAAGGTCTTCAACCCCACAGCCAGTACGACGTCGCGCCGTACGGTGATCGAGTCCTTCGTACCGCCGCTCAGACTCAGCCCGTACGCGATCAGCGCGACCGGGACCGCGGCAGCGGCGATCAGGTCGACCGGACGCATGACCACCTCCGGCAGCGGCACCCCGGCCAGCGACACGACCAGGCCCAGCAGCGTTGCGACGGTGAGTGGATTGCGGAAAGGCCGCGAGAGCACGGTCCGCAGTTCGACCCGCCGCCCACTCCCCTGCCGGTCCCCGTCCAGTACGGCGAACGCGACCGGGGCCATGATCAGCACCTGGAACAGCACGATCGGCGCGACCAGCGCACCGTCCCCGAGCACGTACGCCGCCACCGGTACGCCGAGGTTGCCCGCGTTGACGTACGACGACGCGAGCACACCGATCGTGGCCTGGGACTTACTGCGCCGCCAGAACACCACCGCGATCAGCAGGAACACCACCTGCACGACGAACAGGCTCACGACGTTCGTGATCAGAACAGCCGAGAAGATCGTCCCGAGATCCGCCCGTGCGACGGTGGTGAACAGCAGCGCCGGCCCCGCCACGTAGAACGCCAGCCGGGACAACACGAGCTCGTCCTGCGCTCGCAGTACGCCGAGAACGCCGACGACGTACCCGAGCACGGCCACGGCGACCAGTGCGGCGAAGGCGCCGACGACGGCGGACATCTCAGGAACTCAGCAGGGTGGACACGCCTCGATCGTAGGGGTAAGCGCTCTCCCGGCCCTACGGCTTGCTCAGGACGTGGATGGTGACGTGCGGCACCTCGCGACGATACCGGCCATGATCGCCCGGAACTGCTCGCGATCGGCCGGGCCGAGGTGCCCGATCAGCCCGTTGAGACTCCCGTCGGCCTCGGTGTGAAAGGCCTTGGCCGCGCGCCGGCCGTGCTCGGTCGGCGTGACGCGCACGGCCCGCCGGTCGCCGGGGACCGGGATCCGCTCGACCAGTCCGCGTTTCTCGGCGCGATCCACGAGACCTGTCAGTGCCGCCTTCTCGACCGCGAAGCACTGGGCGAGCTCGGCCATCCCCTTGGGTCCGTCCAGCAGAACGCACAGCAGTTTCGCCTGGACCGGCGTGAGCTCGTGCCGCTCGGACGCGGCGGCGATGATGCCCTGCACGAGACCGGACAGCTGCACCAGACCGGTCGCCGCATCCATGTCCGCCGGGTCGAGATGGGCGCCGTGGACCTGCGCGAACCCGGCGTAGCGCTGCGTCTTGCTCACCCAGGCATGGTACACGCGATATATAGTAAACGACCTTAATCATCATGCCTGCGATCCACCGCCCGACCCTTCCACCGCCCGGCCCTTCCACCGCCCGACCCTTTCACCGGCCCGCATTTCCACTGCCCCGGCTATCCGCGCATCCGCCGGGAAATCCTCCTCGGAGGGGCTTGTGCGCGAACTGGGAGAGTTTTCCCTCGCCAGACGCCAGAAATCCTCCTACTTCTCCAGCAGCGACGCCGCGTCCGGCCCCGCCGCCATTCAATGGGGGTACCGGTCCCTGGCCACACCCACCAAACCCTGTTCAAGCCCCCCATAACACCAGGTCACCTTCCACAGACGCGGTCGACCTCCTCCAAGCCAAGGTGACCTTCCACAGGCAATGCCCTGTGCAAGGTCATCACCTCTGCGCAAAGGTCACCGCCGCCTGCGCAAGGTCACCGCCGCGCATGCAAGGGCACCGTCACGTACGCAAGGGCACCGTCGCGCGTGCAAGGGCACCGTCACGTGTGCAAGGTTGGCGTCCTTCAGGCCGTGCTCCGCACCGGCACCCGCTACCAACGCCCAGCCCCGGCCGCGGCTTGACCACTCCACAGCCTCCGGGAACTCGGCGCGCGCGGATGCCGGGGTCGACCCCTGAGCCGGCATCGCCACCAATCGTCACCGGGAAGATGCTTTCGGGTTGGCGTGAGGTCTGGAAACATTCCACCCAATCCTTCGAAGATGGGTGGTATGACTACTTCCGCTCGAGTCATCACCGCCCTGGCGGCCGCGGCCACTGCGATCGGATCCCTGACTGCAGCCACCGCCCCGGCCACCGCAATGTCCACGACAACCGCAATCACTCCCCAGACCCTCCCACTGGGTGACGCCGATCTCGCCGAGACCAGGAGCAGCCGGACGCTGGCTCGTGGCGTCACGCTGACGAGCATCGTGCGCGGGACTGAGCCCGCGCCGCCCGACCAGATCAACACCACGACGCGCGGCCCGTGGGTCGTCAACGTGCTCACGATCGACCCGCGGACCGCGAAGGGCCAGTTGAAGGCGACGTACGGCCCCGACCTCGCCCGCGTCGAGAAGACGTCCGCCCTCGTCACAGGGGCCGGCGCACTGGCAGGCGTGAACGCGTCGTTCTTCACGTTCACCGCGAACCCGCAGTACCCGGGCGACCCGGTCGGCCTCGGCGTGTTCGACGGCAAGCTGCTCAGTGAACCGCTTCAAGACCCGACCGAGGCCAATCTGGTTATCGATGCCAAGAGCAACAAAATGGTCACCGGTCACCTGCAGTGGATCGGCAGCGTCCGCAACCGCGCGACGAACGCCGAGCTCCCGCTGGAGTTCGTCAACCACCCGCCGGTGATCCCGGCCGAGTGCGCGACGCTCCCCGACCAGACCGCGTGCACGGCACCTGGTGACGTCGTCCGGTTCACCCCCGAGTTCGCCGCCTCCACACCGGCCGGCGCGGGCGTCGAGGTCGTACTGGATCGCCGGGGCTGTGTCGTCCGTACGGCGACCACGCGCGGTACGACGCTCAACCCGAGCCAGACGTCGTTGCAGGCCACCGGGCAGGACACCGTCACCCTGCTCCAGCTCGCGAACGGCTGCCTCAAGACCGACCTCGCCCTGAAGGACGAGAGCGGCCGCAAGGTCGACCTGCGCGCCGGCCTGTACGGCGTGACCGGGCGCTACCAGTTGATGAAGAACGGCGAGATCGTCGTCCCCGACGGCACCGGCAGCTTCTTCGCGCGCAACCCGCGCACGATCGCGGGCAGCACGCGCGACGGCAAGATCGTGCTCGCCACGATCGACGGCCGGCAGACCACGAGTGTCGGGACCACCATGGACGAGACCGCCGCGGTCGCCGACGCGCTCGGTCTGCGCGACGCGATCAACCTCGACGGCGGCGGCTCGACGGCGATGGCGCTCGGCGACGGCACGCTCGTCAACCATCCGAGCAGTGCCGGCGGCGCCGAACGCGCCGTGGGGGACGCTCTGGTCTTCGTCCCCCACCGCTGATCCGCGACACCACGGACCCCAACAGGCACCGGCGGCTCAGTAGTCGTACCCACCACCGTTGGTGGCCGACGGGGCCGTGCTGGTCGTCGCGGCACTCGTGGTCGCGGCGTGCCAGGTGAAGTCGACGCCGTCGAAGTCGTCGGCCAGGTTGTTGCCCTTGGCCTGGCCGGCGCCGGTGTCGAGCTTGAACGTGTACAGCGGCTTGCCCTGGAACGTCAGCTGTTCGGCGCCGGTGTCAGGACGCTTGACGACGCCGAGACCGTTGACCAGTTTCGCATCGGCAGCGGACCCGGTCGCGGGGATCCAGAAGGTGAGGCAGGTGTTGGTGCACTTGAACGATCCGTCGGCCTCCTGGTCGGCGAAGTACAGCGTCTTCCCGGCGGAGTCCACCAGCGCCTGACCGACGCCGCTGACGTCCGTGACCGAGACCGCGGCACCGTTCGGCGCGGCATTCCCCGCGGTGGCACCGCTCGCGCCGGTGTCCGAGGCACCGCACGCGGTCAGTCCGGCCAGCGACAACACCGTTGCACCAAGCAACATAAAACGAGTCTTCATCGGTATCTCCTCTCACCCCGCAGATACGGACGATGCGATCGGCCGGTTCAGTTGAACCTTTGATCGTCATCGTCCGTATTTGTCAGCGTGTGGGTCAGAGGTTCACCAACTGTTGTTCGAGATCCCGGTGCCGAGAATCACCTGATCGTAGGTGTTCGCGTCGTTGTCGTCGGTGTAGGCGACCGCGACCTCGGCGTACGGCGAGACTGCGACCGACAACTGCTCCTGCCTCCCGGCCGTCGCCGAGCTGAGCCGTTGCGCCGACAACCGTCCTGCGTCGGTCCCGTCGGTACCGAACCCGCGCACCCACACGTCCGGGTCCGCACCGGCCACGGTCCACCCGACCACCGACTGCGACTGATCGTCGATCCCGATCGACGGCGCCACACCGGACGACGCTGCCTGTACGTCGCCGTACCGCGCCGTACCCGCAACGGTGAACGACCGCGTCCACACGCCACCCGACTCCCACGCGACGGCGAAGTCGCCGTTGAAGTTCGCCGCAGCGGAGGGACGAGTCTGCTGACCGGACGTGGTGGCGTTCGCGACCCGACGCGACAACGACGCAGCACCGTTGGTCCGCGCCAGCCGGATCAGCCCGATGTTGTAGTCAGCGTTGGCGTCGCCGTCCTCGTCCCACACCACAACAGCGTCACCGGACGCCGACACCGCCACGTCGGGGTTGTGGTGCTGACCGGTCGTCTGGGACGCGGTCACCTCCCATGCGCGGGTCGTCGGGCCGGTGTAGCCCGCCGCCTTCACAGTGGCCGGCGTACCGGTCTGAATGTCCTCCCACACAACGGTGAACGCGACTGCAGCACCGGACTGCGCACCGTCCGGGTCCACCGCGACGCGTGGGTTGATCTGCTGACCGGTGGCGCTCGTGTTGGCGTTGCCGGACGCGGTGACGGTGCCGGACGTGTTCACCACGCGGTACGGGATGTTGTAGTACCCGTTGCCGTCCGGGTCGTCCTGCCACACGACGACCGCATTGCCCTTGTCGTCCAGGCCGACGTCCGGATGCAGGTGGCGCCAGTTGGTCACGCCACTGCTGCCACCGGCGGACAGCTTCTTCTCGTACACAGCCGTCCCGTTGCGGAACAACCGCAGGTAGATGTCGCTGTGGACGTTGTCGGTCGCGTTGTCGGTGTCGCGGTCGTCCTCCCACACCACGGCGACGTAGCCGTTGCGGTTGGTCGCGACAGCGGCGGCGTCCTGATCGCCGGTCGACACACTGTTCGCCGTAACCCAGGTGGGTGTCGCAATGTGCGCGTCGGCAGTGGTCGCGGTGGCCGTCAGTACGACGGCGGTGAGCGCGGTGATCGCGAGCGTCTTGTTCATCACAATCACACCGCCTGCAGTCCGGGCCGGCCGTCTTCGATGACGAACGACTTGGCCGTACTCACCGCTCCGCCGTGCTCGGAGACCTTCGCCACAGCACGGAAGTCGGCGCGGAGCTGCGTCGGGCTGATTGTTGTTCGAACGTACCCGCGCCGGTTCTGGTAGAACTTCAGCCACGGGTTGGTCGCCCCGTCCGGGATCGTGGTGGACCCGTCGCCGTCTCCGCTCGAGCTGACCGAACTCGTCACCAGTTCGGCACCGATGGTCGCCGAGTTCGGGTTGTTGTAGTCGGCCTTCAGGTCACTGGCCCACGCGCGGTGCACGTCGCCGGTGAGCACCACCGGGTTGCGTGTCCCGCGGTCGATCCAGCCCTGCTGGATCCGGGCCCGCGACGCGCGGTACCCGTCCCACCCGTCCATACTCGCCGCACCCTCCGCGTTGTAGCGGCGCGCGAAGAACACCTGCTGGCCAAGGATGTCCCAGGTGCCGTAATGCTGGTTGAGGCCGTCGAGCAACCAGGTCTCCTGGGCATTGCCCGGCAGGCTGCGGTTCGCGAGATCGGCGTCGGAGCAGACCTTCCACCCGTCACCGCACGCCTGATCGCTGCGGTACTGCCGCGTGTCGAGCATGTGGAACGTCGCCAGACTCCCCCACCGCAACCGCCGATACAACGGGATCGAGTTGCCGTTGTTGGCCTGGGCCGGCCGCAGCGGCATGTTTTCGTAGTACGCCTGGTACGCCGCCGTCCGGCGCGCGGTCCACTGCGCCGTGGTGAGAGCCGGTGTGTTGTCCGCCCGCACCATGCCGGCGTGGTTGTTCTCCACCTCGTGGTCGTCCGGTACGACGATCCACGGCGCGACCGCGTGCGCCGCCTGGAGGTCAGGGTCGCTCTTGTACTGCGCGTACCGGCGACGGTAGTCAGCGAGCGACACGATCTCGCTCGTACCGGCGTGCAAACGCGGACGTCCACTCGTCGCGCCGTACTCGTAGATGTAGTCACCCAGGAAGAGGATGAGGCCGGGGTTCTCCTCGGCCATCCGCCGGTAGACCGTGTAGTAGCCCTCCTCGTAGTGCGCGCACGAGGTGAACGCCATCGTCAGGTCGCGGCCGTTGGTGCCCACCGCGGGCGCGGTACGCGTGCGGCCGACCGGCGAGATGTGTCCCTGGGCGCGGAAGCGGTAGTAGTAGTCGGCGTCCGGGCTCAGCCCGCCGGCGACGACGTGGACGGAATGGGCGGACGCGGATCGCGCGGTGACCGCGCCGGAGGCCACCAGCGTGCTGAAGGTGTCGGTGGTCGACACCTGCCAATCGACGGCGACATCGGTGTTCGCCATGCCGCCCTGGCCGTCCGCGTTCAACGGCGACGGGGCAAGACGGGTCCAGAGGACGACGCTGTTCGCGTCGGGTTCCCCGGACGCGACACCGAGCTGGAACGGGTACGGGACGGCGGCGGTGGCCGTTATCACCGACGACTGGGCGGCGGCCGGGAGGGCGCCGGCCCCGGCCGCGGCGAGTCCGCCGAGAACGAGGGTCCTGCGACTGATTGGGCTCATGAGCCTCACCTTCACGAATACTCAGGGCGGTAGGTCCCCGATCGGTCGAACAGTGCGTGACCGTTCGGGGACCTTGAGTGTGCGTGGTGCTCCGTGCCCATGATGGCCCAGGATTGGTAAATTTCCTACAGTACGGCGGTTACGACAGCACAAGCGCCAGGAGAACGGCCGTCGGTACACCTTCGAGCAGCGTGTTCACCCACAACCGCCGCTCGGTCGCGAGCAGCACCAGCGCCAGGAAGACGTGCTGCCCGGCGGTGAACGCGACCAGCGCCTCCCCCTGCGGCACATGACCGGTCCGCGCAAGCACGACACCGAGCGCCAGCGCCACCGCGGTCGTGAAGTTGTAGAACCCGAGGTTCACGATCCACAACCGGACTGCCGCGAAGTCCGATCGCTCCAGCAGGAACAGCGGATACAGCCGCCGATCGCGATAGCAGAACGACTCCATCAGCCAGACCGCGGCGAGCATGACCGCGATGACGACCGCGAGCACCTGCGCGGCGGTGTTCACCGTGCCACCGCCACGCCGTGCCGGCTCGTGATCGCACCGAGCGCGGCGAAGTCGGCCGGATCGGCGCCGGCCAGATCCGCGAAGAACGCACCCATCCGGCCGGTCTCGCTGATCGTCAGGAACTTCGCCGCCGGCGTCAGCACCGAGAACGTGTTCACGGTGCCGGCCGGGAGGCTGATCGAGGCACCGGGGCCGAGGTCGTACCCCTGATCCCCTGCCTGCACGAGGATTCGGCCCTGCAGGACGTAGAACGCCTTGCTCCAGGACTCGCTGTGCGGCGGTGCCGCGTCGCCGCGCGGCGCATCGATCTCGAACAGCTCGTACTTCCCGTCGGTGTGCTCGGCTCCGATCTTCACCGTGACGGTCGCGTCCGGCGCGGCGTACTCCACACCGCTGCCCGCGTTGCTGAGGTGCACTGTCTCGTTCATGATCGCGACGCTAGGTACCGGCGAAGCACCGCGACATCCCGTCCGCACGGGCTCTTGCGCCGGCCCGGAATCCCCAGATTTCAGGGATGGTCGGCGCCGGTACAGCGGCGCATACTGGCCGCATGTGGGAGGGCCGGGCGCGGGCCGCACGCCGGGAGATCGCAGCGCTGGCGACGTCGGGACTTGGGGTCGTCGAACTGCACGCTGCCGCGATCGAGGTGGTCGATGGGGTGGTCGGCAGTGAGCTCGCCTGCTGGGCGGGCATGGATCCGGGCACGCTGGTGATCAGCTCGATGACCAGCGGGGCGGCCCGAATCCCGTCCGAGTACGAGCCGCGGCTCGCGGAGGCGGAGTACGCCGGCACGGTGCCGAACTCCTTCGCCGAGCTGGCCCGCTGCCGCCGGCCGGTCGCGAGGTTGTCGGATCTGCCGTACCGGGAGGTCGTCCGGCACCAGCGGCTCAACGAGGTGTGGCGGCCGCTCGGTCTCGAGCACGAAGTGCGCACCACGTTCGTCGTCGACGGCGACTGCTGGGGTGCGGCCGGGTTCGTCCGCAGCGGCCGGGACTTCGACGACCGGGAGGTCGAGTTCCTCGGGGCGGTGGCGCCGGTCGTCGGCGCGGCGACGCGGGTCGCCGTACGCGCCGACGCGCACGGGTACCGCGGCGAAGCCGCTCCCGCGATCGTCGTCACCGGTACGGCAGGCGTCCCACGCGCGATCACCGCGGCGGCCCGGACCTGGCAGGAGGCCCTCGACGAAACCGAACCGGGGCGCTTCGGAGTCCTGCTCAAGGCCGTCGTCACCGGAACGCGCGCAGCCAGCTCGGGAACGTTCCAGGCTCGCGTGCAGACCGCGGCCCGCGGGTGGGCGCTCTTCCAGGGCAGCGGGTTGCTCGGCGACACCGACGACGAGGTCGTGGTGACGATCGAACCCGCGTCGGGTCGCCACCTGCTCGGGCTGCTGCTCGCGGCGTACGGACTGACCGCCCGCGAGCGGGAGATCTGTCAGGAGGTCATCGCGGGCCACACCACCGCGGCGATCGCGGACCGGCTGTCGATCTCGGCGTACACGGTCCAGGACCACCTGAAGTCGGCATTCACCAAGGTCGGCGTCCGCAGCCGCGGCGAGTTGGTGGCGACGCTCAGGCCGGAGTGAGCTGTTTGCGGTAGGTCCCCGGCGGTACGCCGAAGTCGCGCTTGAACGCCTTCGCGAACGCGAACTCCGACGTGTAGCCGATCTCCTTCGCGACCGTGGCGAGCGGTCGGTCGTGATCACGCAGCAACCGCGCCGCGGTCGTCATCCGCCAGCGCGACAGATACGTCAGCGGCGGTTCGCCGACCGCCTCGGTGAACCGGCGCGCGAACGCGGCCCGCGACAACCCGACCGCCGAGGCGAGCTCGGCCACCGTCCACGCGGCACCGGGCCGCTCGTGGATGAGCTCCAGCGACTGCACGACCGCGGGATCGGTCATCGCCCGCCCCCAGCCCCGATCCGTCGGACAGTCGTTGTCCTCGAACCAGGCCCGCAGAATCAGCACCAGCAACGCGTCCACCAGCGCCGGCACGACGGCCGCCGAGCCCGGCTTCTGCGCGTCGAGCTCCTCGCCGAGGATGCTGATGGCCGTGTGCAACGTTCGGTGCCGGCCCGGGCTGGCCGGGACGACGACCACGTCGGGCAGCTTGCTCAGCATCGGGTGCGGCCGCTCGCGGTCCAGCCGATACGTCCCGCAGAGCAGCAACGACCGCGCCCCCGGGCCCTGCGACTGGTCCTCGACGGACGGATCGAAGTCGACCAGCGGCGAGTCGGGGTGGTCGGCGATCGCGTGCTCGAGGCCGCGCGGCAGCAGCACCGCGTCGCCCGGCCCGAGCGGGATCGGCTCACCCTCCGGCGGCAGCAGCCACGCCGTACCGTGCAGGATCAAGTGGAAGGTGGCGCCGAAGGAGTGCACGAACCGCAGCCCCCACGGCCCCCGGACGTCGGTGCGCCCGGAGATGGCCGGGCCGGTCCTGAGCGCGGCGACGATATCGGCAAGCACATCCATACCGGCATGATACTCGCATCTGCAAAGACGAGCAGACATAAATCCGCGCTCAATGGACATAGATCGGCTTGACCGTGCGGCCTACTGTCGATGTCAGAACGTTCAACCACAAGGAGTTGTGCATGAGCATCGTCGTCACCGCGGCCACCGGTCACCTGGGCACCCTCGTCATCGACGAGCTGCTGCAGCGGATCCCCGCGGACCAGGTCGTCGCCGTCGCGCGGAACGCCGAGAAGGCCGCCCCGCTCGCGGAGCGCGGCGTCGCGGTCCGGATCGCCGACTACAACGACCCCGCCGCGCTGGCGAAGGCCTTCGGCCCCGGCGACACCGTGCTGCTGATCTCGGGGATCGAGCCGAACCGTCGCGAGCAGCACCAGACCGTCATCGACACCGCCAAGGACGCCGGCGCCGCGCGGATCGTCTACACCAGCGTCCTCGGCGGTCCCGAGGCTGACTTCGACCTCGCCGCCGACCACATCGCGACCGAGCAGGCGATCCTCGACTCGGGTCTGCCGTACACGTTCCTGCGCAACGGTTGGTACAACGAGAACTACACCGAGCAGATCCCGGTGCAGCTGGCCAACGGCGTCGTCGGCAGTGCGGGCGACGGCCGGATCGGATCGGCCGCGCGCCGGGACTACGCCGCGGCGGCTGCCGTCGTTCTGACCGGTGCGGGCCACGAGAAGCAGGCGTACGAGCTGAACGGCGACACGTCGTGGACGCTGACCGACTACGCCGCCGAGCTGTCGAAGCAGTCCGGCCAGGACGTTGCCTACAACAACCTTTCGACCGAGAAGCACGCCAAGGTGCTGATCGGCGCGGGTCTGCCGGAGCCGGTGGCGCAGCTGTTCGCCGGCGTCGACAACGCCATCGAGCGCGGCCTGCTCGCGGGCCGCGGCAGCGACCTCAGCCGCCTGATCGGCCGCGCGACCACGCCGATCGCGGACTCGATCGCCGCCGCCCTGAAGTCGTAGCCGTACCTCCAGCACTGCAGAACCCCGGTTCGAGCGCCGTTGGAACGCTCAAAACCGGGGTTCTGCATACCTGCAGCTCCGTCACTTGGCCGCGACGAGCCGATTCCGCTGCTCTCCCAGCCCGTCGGCCCACACCCGCAGCACATCACCCTCGCGCAGATAGCGCGGCGGCTTCTGCCCGGCGCCGACACCGGACGGCGTGCCGGTGCTGATCACGTCACCCGGGTAGAGCGTCATGAACTGGGAGATGTAGTGCACCAGGTGCGCGACGCCGAAGATCATCTCTGCCGTCGAACTGTCCTGCAGCGGTTCGCCGTTGACGTCCAGCCCGAGCTCGAGCTGCTGCGGATCCGGGACCTCGTCGGCGGTCCGGATCCAGGGGCCGAGCGGGCAGAAGGTCGCCGCGTTCTTGCCCTTGTCCCACTGCCCGCCGCGCTCGAGCTGGAAGTGCCGCTCGGACACGTCGTTCACCAGGACGTAGCCCGCGACGTGCTCGAGCGCCTCCGCCTGGTCGGCGACGTACGCAGCGGTGCGGCCGATCACCACGCCGAGCTCGACCTCCCAGTCGGTCTTCTCACCGCCACGCGGGATCACGATGTCGTCGTGCGCGCCGACCACGGTGTCCGGTGCCTTCAGGAACAGGATCGGCTCGGCCGGCGCCTCATGCCCGCCCTCGGCCGCATGGTCGGCGTAGTTCAGTCCGACGCAGACGATCTTCCCGGGGTCGAGCGGCGCGGCGAGCCGCACCGACTCGAAGGGCACGGGCTCGTCCGTCGCCGCGGCGGCGCGCTCGCGCCACCGGTCCGGGTCGAACGCCTCCGACGCCCCCGGCAACGTCACCACCCGCCCGTCGTCGGCGAGGACGGCGTCGCGCAGTCCGTCGTCGGCGTGGATCCGGAGCAGTTTCACTTGTTCCTCCAACCAGAGTTCTTGGCCCAGTTCAGGTAGGCGATCCCGAGCGCGTGCGAACCTTGCCCGGGCACGAGCTGTACGGCGTCGTACACCCGCAGGGACTGCTGATATACCAGCAGATCCTGCTCAGCGTACGCACCCCAGCGCGCGCACTGCACCGCGTTCGCCGGTACGGCGTCGCCCGTGCCGTCCACGCGGTACCAGACCTCGATCTCGGAGCGGATCAGGTTCTGGGTGAACGTCTTGGTGAAGCGCTGGATGTCCGTCGCGGGGCCGGCGCTGATCCCCGCGTCGTGCGCCGCGTGCACGAACTCGACGCTGATCGCGGCGTGGCTGATGTCCTCGATCTGCCGCGACGCCGGGTACGACGGCGTGTACTCCGAGAGGCCCGCGTCCTTGGTGTACCCGGCGTACAGCTCGCTGTAGGGCGGCCAGTAGGTCCAGGAGTAGGCGTCGCCCGTGAGCTTCAGGGCGGGCTCGTACGCCTTCAGCATCTGCACGACGCGGGTCTTGTACTTCGACTGCTTGGTCGCGCGGTACAGCTCGACCAGCACCTGGCCGATGCCCTGGCTCTGGTTGTACGGCTGGATGGTTCCGTCGAACGGGATCGGCGCGCCCTTCGGCCACACGTAGTCGCCGGTGCCGTCTGGCCGCGAGACCCACTCGGGGTCGTGGAACTCGACCGCCGCTTTGGCCGCCTCCAGCACGTCCTGGGCGAACTTCTGCCGCTTGCCGCGCCGGAGCTTCGGAGACTGCAGCACCATCCGCGCGTACCGGGCCAACGGGAACGCGACCATCCCGGTGTGCACGGCGAACACGTAGTACTGCGACGCGAACGGGACCGTCGACGCCTCGGGCGCGGGAGCCGCGGCCGGCGACGCACGCAGATCGACGGCCGTCCAGCGGCGTGATGCGGCGTAGATGTTGTTGACGGCGGTGACGACGTACGACGGCGACGCCGGGTCGAGACTGACCGCGGGCAAGGTGACCGCGGTGCTGGCCGGGTTCCGCAGGACGAGGTCAAAGGTGCCATCGGCAACGTTCAGCACCTCCGCGGTCGACTCGGCCGAGCGGGTGCCGGCCCAGCGCAACTGGACGGCGGGCGAACCGTTGCCGTCCTGCAGAACCCCGTGGCCGGCGGTGTAGTTGCCCGCCGTCCGCCAGACCCGCCCGGAACGGCCTGCGTAGTCCTTGACTCCACGGGCGCGGTCGGTGGTCCGCATCACGTGGCGGGCCCGCTCCTCGAAGGTGCGCAGGTACTTCTCGTCCTCGTACGCCTCGTACATGCGAAGCAGGCCGAGCAGGAAGTAGGACTCACCCCAGGCGTAGACCCCGGCCTCGTTGTGCTGCGGGTTGGACGCGAGGTACACCTCCTGCGCTACGTCGAACGCGG
The DNA here is from genome assembly GCF_040649595.1 of Kribbella sp. NPDC048915. Classification (NCBI taxonomy): domain Bacteria; kingdom Bacillati; phylum Actinomycetota; class Actinomycetes; order Propionibacteriales; family Kribbellaceae; genus Kribbella; species Kribbella sp. NPDC048915. Next base: position 63,611 of record NZ_JBEZFT010000002.1, read on the forward strand.
CGGGCGAGTCGTAGACGAGTGGATCGGCGGTGGGAGCGGAGACCGCGGGCAGGGCCGGCAGACCGACCCAGGCGGCGACACCGCCGGCGGCGGAGCCGAGCAGGAGCGTGCGGCGGTTGAGCTCAGGGTGCATCGATGCCTCACAAGGTTGGACGGAACTGGGCGGGTGGGGCAGAAATCGAGGTGCGGGACCGAGGCGGCGGTTAGCCTTTGACGGCACCGCCCATGCTGTTGAGGATGCGTTTCTGGAGCAGGAGGAAGACGATGACGACCGGGATCAGCGAGAGCACGGTCCCGGCCGCGAGACCGCGGACATCGGTGCCGGCGACGCCGCTGAGGTAAGCGATCCCGAGGGCGATCGGGAACTTGGATTGACTGGTCAGCACGACCAGCGGCCAGATGAAGCTGTTCCACACCGAGACGAACCCGAGGATCGCGAGCACGGCGAGCGTCGGCGCGACGATCGGCACGCAGATCCGCCAGAAGATCTGGAACTCGTTCGCGCCGTCGACCCGGGCCGCCTCGACGATCTCGTCCGGGATCTGCGAGAACGCCTGGCGGAGCAGGAAGATCCCCAGCGAGGACAGGATCGCGGGCAGGATCACCGACGCGAACGTGTCGGTCAGCCCGAGCTCGCTCATCACCAGGAACCGCGGGATCAGCATCAGTTCGCCGGGCAGGAACATGATCGACAGGAACAGCATGAAGAACATCCCGCGACCGCGGAACGCGATCCGGGCCAGCGGGTACGCCGTCAGCGCCGACACCACCAGGTACACCGGGACCGTGATGCCGACGTAGATCACCGAGTTCACCACGAAACGCGCGTACGGGATCGTCGTCCACGCCTCGCGGAACCAGTCGGCCACCGGCGGCCGCGGGATCAGGTCGGGCGGGAACCCGAAGACATCCTGCGTCGCCGGTTTGGTCGCGGCGCTGAGCAGGATCAGGAACGGGCCGATGAACAGGGCCGCCACCGCGAGGAGCAGCACGTACAGCCCGACCCGGCGCAGGCTGATCGGTCGCACCTGCACCCGGCGCTGCCGATACAACCGCCTGGCCATCAGCCGTCCCTCCGCCGGGTCACCACGAGGTTGAAGCCGGCCAGGACGATCATGATCGCCCACAGCAGCAGGCCGACGGCGCTCGCATAGCCCATGTCGTAGTCCTCGAACGCCTTCGACCAGATGTAGTAGCCGAGGGTGAGAGTGGAGTCGAGCGGTCCGCCGCGGGTCAGTACGTAGACAGACTCGAAGGCGCGCATCGCCTCGAGCATGCTGAGCACGAGCGTCACCGCGAACGTCGGCCGCAGCGACGGTACGACGACGTGCAGCAGCCGCTGCCACGCGTTCGCGCCGTCGATCGTGGCCGCCTCGACCTGGTCCGACGGCACCGCCTGCAGCCCGGCGAGGTAGATCATCATGAACAGACCGGCGTTCTTCCAGGCCTCCAGCAGGACGACGGTCGGCAGCGCCCAGTGCCGGTCGAGGAGGAAGTCGATCGGCCCGGTGCCGAACAGACCGAGCAGCCAGTTCACGACGCCCTCACGGTTGAACACGTACCGCCAGGCGACCGCCACCGCGACCATCGACGTGATGACCGGTAGGTAGTAGAGCATCCGGAACGCCTGGATCGCGCGCAGCTTCAGGTTCACCAGCATCGCCAGGAACAGCGGCGCGACCACGGTCAGCGGCAAGAACATCAGTACGAACAGCAGCGAGTTCCGCAGCGCGATCCAGACCCGCGGGTCCTCGGTCAGCCGGGCGAAGTTGTCCAGCCCGGTGAAGCGCACCGGATGGACGATGTCGTAGTCGGAGAACGCCAACTGGATCGCGATCACGGCCGGCCAGGCGAACATCGCCGCATAGAACAGCAGGCCGGGCAGCATGAACACGTACGGCGTGTACCAGTGCTGACCGACCACGCGGCCCTTCAGACCCGGCATGCTCCGCTCCTCGCGTCCGACGAGTGTCTGAAACCCAGATTTCAGCTAGCGCGTCGTCGGGAACCGTAACGCACAACTCTCCCGCTCGGAAGCGGTAACTCCGGAAAATTCTAGGCTGTTCCGTTGACTCGGTCGAGCTGATGGCGAACACTCTGGTGTCTGTAAGCCAGGTTTAGGACACTCAGTTCCGAGGAGCCAATGATGGCCCGACCCCTGCACAGACTCCGACTCACCGTTGTTGCCGCGCTCGTTCTGGCCCTCGCCGGCTGCGTGTCCGGTAGTCCCGCCGGAGGCGGTGACGAGCCGCAGCAGTCCGGCGACGCCTACTCGGGCGAGGTCGAGTGGTGGACGATCAACCTGCAGAAGAACTACGGCTCCGACATCCAGCAATGGATCGACGCCTACCAGAAGGACCACCCGGACGTCCGGATCAAGTGGGTCGACGTGCCGGGGCAGGACATCACCACCAAGCTGCTGGCCGCGATCGCCAGCGGCAAGGTGCCGGACGTCGTCAACTTCACGTCCGCGACCACGGGGTTGTTCGCCGGTTCGATGACCGATCTGAACTCGTCGCTGTTCAGCGCCGAGGACGTGGCGTCATACCTGCCCAACCTGGCCGAGCCGCTCGTTGTCGACGGCAAGCGGATCGCGATTCCCTGGTACAACGGCGGGACGTCGCTGGCCTTCTACAACAAGGATCTGCTCACGAAGGCCGGGTTCGATCCGGCCACGCCGCCGAAGACGTACGACGAAGCACTCGCGCTCGCGACGAAGTACCACGACGCGACGGGCAAGTCCGCGACCAACTTCATGGCCTACTCCAGCGTGGTCCAGGCCGACGGCGTGAAGTTGCTGTCCGAGGACGGCAAGCAGGCCGCGTTCAACACGCCGCAGACGCTGGCCCTGCTGGAGAAGTTCAAGGCCCTCTACGACTCGGGTGCGATCGCACCCGGCAGCCTCGGCGAGAACCAGCGGGACCTGCCGCAGTCCCTGGAGAACAAGCTGATCGCGTTCAACCCGGCGGCGGTCTCCAGCTCGCTGCTGAACGTGGAGAAGAACGCTCCCGCGGTGTACAAGTCGATCGTCGTCGGCCCGCCGGTGACCGGCGCGGACGGGAAGTTCTACATGCCCGGCCAGCAGGTGATGGGCATCCCGGCGAAGTCCGACAACCAGGCCGCCGCGGCCGCGTGGCTGAAGTACGTCGCCGCGCCGGAGCAGCAGCTGGCGCTGTGCAAGCTCGTGCCGATCTACCCGTCGTCGGTCAAGGCGCTCGAGGACCCGTTCTTCACCGACATCAGCGGGACGACGCCGGCCGACCAGGCGCGGAAGATCCTGATCGACACGTTCAAGCAGAGCGTGGACGCGTCGATGGGCTCGGGCAACGACGAGCAGCTGCGCCAGCTGTTCGACGACCAGGTGCGCGCGTACATGTCGGGCACCAAGACCGCGAAGCAGGCGCTGGACGACGCCGAGAAGGCCTGGAACGACACGCTGTCGAAGGGAAAGTGACGTGCTGCGGATCGGGATAGTGGGCGCCGGGATCATGGGGCGTGGCAACGCGTTGTCGTTGTCCGGCCGGACCGACGTCGAGATCACGGCGGTGACCAGCCGGTCGGACGAGTCGGCCGGTCAGCTGGCCGACGAGATCGCCGAGCGGGGCGCGCCGCGGCCCGTCGTCCATCCCGATCTGCCGACGCTGCTGGCAGATGAATCCGTCGACGCCGTCGTGCTGACCACACCGGACGACCTGCACGGCGACATGATGGTGCGTGCCGCGGAGGCCGGGAAGCACATCCTGGTCGAGAAGCCGATGACCACGTCGGTCGCGGAGGCGGACGCCGCGGTGAAGGCGATCCGCGAGAACGGCGTGGTCGCGATGTGCCTGTTCAACCATCGTTGGGTTCCGGCGTACGCGCAGGCCCACGAGCTGCTCGCGGAGCTCGGCGAAGGCGCCGTCGCCTACGCCCGCAAGGACGACACGATCTTCGTCCCGACCGAGATGCTGTCGTGGGCCGACCGGACGACGTGCGCCTGGTTCCTGTCCAGCCACGACATCGACCTGGTGTCCTGGCTGCTCCGCGACCAGGTGCGCCGGGTCTACGCGACCGCACGCTGGGGCAAGCTGCGGTCGCTCGGCATCGACACCCCGGACGCCATCCAGATCCAGGCCGAGTACTCGCGGGGTGCGGTCGCCACCTTCGAGTCGGCGTGGATCTACCCGAACACGTTCCCGACCACCGTCGACTCGTACGTCGCGGTGGTCGCGGAGGACGGCGTGGTGCAGCTCGACCGGCAGAAGGAGAACGTCGTCCTCGCCAAGCCGGACGGCTACAGCTACCCGCGGAACATGCTGCAGCGGGTCATGCACGGCATCCCGGCCGGTGCGTACGCCGACGCGATCGCGCACTGGGTGGACTGCTGCCGGACCGGCCGCGAACCGCTGATCACGATCGAGAGCAGCCGCGATGTCACCGCGGTGCTCGAGGCCGCGCATCTCTCGATCGAGACGCGGCAGCCCGTCGATGTGTCCATGCTGGTCGCATGAACGGGAGTATCGAGAACCCGCGGCACATCGACGGGCGGATCAACCGGATCGGCACGGACGAACTGCTGAAGGCGTTCGGCTCGCCGGCCGCTGACCTGGCCGGGCTGCGGGCGTACGTCGGCCAACAGCTGCAGCGACCTGCCTGGCCGCTGCCGGAGTGGGCCGAGGCCACGCGGTCCACCCCGGGCGCGGACGCCGTACTGACTGCCGCTGCTCCCCTGCTGGACGGTGTGGACGTCACAGGTCGCGGGCTGGGGCGGTCGCAGCTGTACGGGTTCCACTACCTCGGTTGGCTGGCGCCTGGCGCGCGGGCATGGCTGCTGACCGGTGACGAGCGCTATCTGCGAGCTTTCGAGCAGCATCTGGACGAGTGGGTGTCGCAGCGGGACACCGTGGTCGGCGAATGGCCCGGACTTGACGTCATCTGGTACTCACTCGGTACGTGGGCTCGTTGCCGCAGTCTGCTGCCCACGCTGGAAGTACTGACCGCTTCACCGCTGTCCGACCGCGTCTGGGGCCGGCTGGTCGCAACGCTGCTCGGCGGGGCGCGCTGGTCGTACGACGAGCACGACGTGTTCCGGCACGGCAACTGGCAGCTCGTGTGCGCTACCGAGTTGCTGCACATCAGCGCCGTACTGCCGTGTCTGGTGGAGTCGGCCGCCTGGGCCGAACGGGCACGGAAGCGGATCGAAGAGCACCTCGAGCTGGACATCTACCCGGACGGTGGGCACTACGAGCGCTCGCCCGGGTACCACGGGATGGTGCTGACCGCTCTGCAAACCGCTGCCCGGATCGACCCGGCTGTCGCGGCACATCCCCGGTTCGCCGCCATGCACACGTGGCTGTGCGAGTTGGTGTCGTCGGGCGGTTGGCTGCCGCATCTGCAGGACAGCGGCATCGAGTGGCCGGCTGTCTCGCTGCTGCGTGGCAGCTACCTGTTGAACGACCCTGTACTCGCACAGGTCGCGGCGCAGTGGTTGTCGCCGTCCGAGTTCGCTGCCGAGGTGGCGACGTTCCCGGCGCGTCCGGAGCGTGCGGAGTGGTTGCAGGACGCCGCCGTACCGGAGTTGCCGCCGGCCACCGTACTGCGGGAGTCGGGGTACACCATCCTGCGTGGTGCTGAGCTGCGCGCGGTGATCAACCACGGCCCGCACGTCGAGCATGAGCTCGAATCGCACTCGCATCGGGCCGTCCTCGATCTGGTCCTCGACGGGTGGCAGCAGCCGCTGCTGTGGGAGGCGGGTGGTCCGCCGAGCTACGACGATCCCGGGTACCAGTCGTGGTACCAGTCGGGGCGCGGCCACAACACCGTCGTCGTGGACGACCAAGAGCTGTCGACGGACCGTGGCGTTGCCGTGGACCCGCTGGTGGACACCGGGATGGTCGCGGTCTTCTCCGGACGCCACCACGGCAACGGCCTGGAGCAGTCGCGGACAATCGCGATGGTGCGCCAGGAACCGTCGTACGTCGTCGTCACCGACCACGCGGACGGCTCGAACGACTTCCGGGCGCACTGGCATGCGCTGCATCCATGGCGCGAGATGGCGCCGCTCACGTACGACGCGGCAGCACCGAACGGCCCGGGGCTGCTCCTGATCGACACCGGTGGTCCAGCAGCGACGTCTTTGACCGAAGGTGTCGCGAGACGGCCGGTGCTGGAACGGCGGGTGGGTGAGTACGGTCCGCTGCACTCGCTCACGCTGAGCCGCTCGTCCGGCAACTTCACGACCGTCCTCGTTCCGCACGAGAGCGCCGAACCGCCCACGGTCTCGGCCGAGCGCGCGGACGACGGGTTGGTGGTCACCATCGGCCAAACGGTCGACCGGATCGGTCCGGCGACCTGGACGCGAACCGTAGCCGGCCAGTTGTCCTGGGCAACTGGTTGGCGGGTGCGTGCGCTGCCGGACCTGCTGACCGCCACTGACGACGTCGACGTCCTGGTGACAACGTCGGGCGCCACTGTGCGCTTCGAGATCACCTCCCGCGGGCGGTGCGCGATCCGAGTGCGCGCAGGCGGCGAGCTCCGGCTCCGCGGCATGGTGGTCGACGCCGCTCGCGACGGCGAGTGGGCCCACTTGACCCTCCCGTACGCGGGAGCGTGGACTGTAGACGGGGACTCTGCATGGCTGACGACGTGACCAGCGGGTGGTTCGATGCGCGAGTCGTGACCGGCGCGCATCCTGCCGCCCTGCTGCCGCCGGCCGATCGCGACGCGATCGCCGCCCATCTCGACACCTACGAGCTGTCGGGCGCCCTGGTGAGCGCGATGGCGTCCTGGTTGCACGATCCGATCGGCGGCAACGCCGAAGCCTCCGCGGTCGCGCACAGCCTGGCCGACCGCGGCGTGGTCCCCTGCTGGACTGCGGTCCCCACGACCGCCGGTGAGCTCGACTCGCTGACCGCACTGGTCGACAGAGCGGTCGACGACGGAGTCGCCGCCTTCCGCATCCATCCCGCGTCCCACGGCTACTCACCCGTGCTGCTCGAGGAGCTGTACGGCGCGCTTCAGGCCCACCACCTGCCGCTGTGCGTCGACGCCGCGGAACTCGCCTGGCCGGACGTGAGCGCGATCGCGACCCGCTACCCGGAGCTGCCGATCGTCGTGTCGAACCTCGGCTACCGGAAGCTGCGCGAGCTCTGGGCCGTCCTCGTCCGGCACGCCAACGTGCACGTGGACCTGGTCGACTTCGCGGCGCATCAGGCGGTCGAGTGGCTGGCCGCCAACCAGCTCGCCGACAGGTTGCTGTTCGCGACCGGTCTCGGCATGCGCGATCCCGGCGAGAGCGTCGTACGGCTCGCCTGGTCGGGTCTCGACGACGCGACCGTGCGGCTTGTCGGCTCCGGCACCGCGGAGCGGCTGTTCGGCATCGGAGTCCGGTCGTGATCGGGCGTCGGCCGCAGCATCGGAGTATCGACGTGCACGCACACCTCGGCCCGTACTCGCTGTTCTTCATCCCGGCGCCGGACGCCGCCACCATGGTCGCGGTGATGGACCGGACCGGGACCGACGTCACGGTGCTGTCGGCGAACCGCGCGATCCAGCAGGACGCACACCTCGGCAACACGCAGGCGCTCGCCGCGGTCGACGCGTTCCCGGACCGGATCGCGGCGTACGCGGTGATCAACCCGTGGCAGGATCCGGTCCGTGAGCTCGAACGGCTCACGCACGACACGCGCTTCGTCGGCATCAAGGTGCATCCGTCCCTGCACCGCTACCCGGTCACCGGCGCGCGGTACGCCGCGGTGTGGGAGTTCGCCGAGTCCACCGGCTGCCCGGTCCTCAGTCACTCCGAGCACAGGTCGCCGTACGACACGCCGGCGCTGTTCGAGACGGTCGCCGAACGGTACCCGGGAACCTCGGTGATCCTCGGGCACGCCGGCATCACGCCCGCGGGGGTGGACGAGGCGATCGAGGCGGCCGGCCGATACACCTCGCTCTGGCTGGAGGTCTGCGGCTCGCAGATGACCGGTCCGCTGATCCGCTCGATGGTCGACCAGCTCGGCAGCGGCCGGGTGCTGTTCGGTTCGGACTTCCCGTTCATCGACCAGCGGATGTCGCTCGGCCGCGTGGTCCACGCCGACCTGACACAGAGTCAACGCGAAGATGTTCTCAGTGGGAATGCCCGCAAGCTGTTCCGGTGGCGGCCGCTGCCGGACGGGCCCGGAACGCCGCGAGAACAAGGGGTTGACCGATGACCGAGGAAGTACCGCAGACCGAGCCGGCCGAGCGGCTGCCGTCGGTGACGGTCGGCCTGTTCGGGCCGCGCCGGTTGGTGAAGACGATGGCGGAGGTGGGCCAGGAGGTCGCGGAGCGGTCCGCCCACGGCGTGCGGTTCCTGACCGGCGGGTACGACGACCTGTCCGAGGCCGAGGAACGGTACCTGCGGCTGCGGGACCGGATCGACGCGGCCGTGTTTCCCGGCCCGTGGGCGTTCGACCTGGCGACGACCGGCCACTGGCTCACCGTGCCGTCGACACACCTCCCGCTCACCGGTGCCGCGCTGTACGCCGCGCTGCTGCGCGCGTCGCTCACCATCCCGGACGTCGACCTGAGCCGCGTCAGCATCGACTCGCTGTCCCAGGCCGACGTCGGTGAGGCGTACGCCGAGATCGGCCTGGACACCGCCCAGGTGTACGACGTGCCGTACGAAGGACCAGAATCGGTTGCGGGGTTCGCAGCCTTCCACCGGGAGAAGTACGAGCGGCGCCACACCACGGTCGCGCTGACCACGATCCTGTCCGTGGAGCGTGAGCTGCGCGCGGACGGTGTCCCCGTACTGCGCATCGCGCCCACGCGGTCGAGCGTACGGGACGCGCTGGAGACCGCCGTACTGCTCGGACAGGGCACGCGGATGGGGGCGCACCAGCTGGCGATGATCGCCGTCCAGGTCATCCCGTCGGGCGCGGAGTCCGGCGACTACTGGCAGCAGGAGCTGGCGTTGTCGACGCACCAGAAGCTGCTGGCGGAGGCGCGCCAGGTCGGTGCGTCCGTGACGCGGCGGTCGGACACGCTGTTCCTCGTCACCACGACGTACGGCGCCTTGCTGCGGCTGACGGAGCAGTTCACGGTCGCGCCGTTCCTGGGCGCGCTGACGTCGCAGCTCGGCGTACCGGTCGCTGTGGGCGCGGGTACTGGCCAGACTGCTCGTGCAGCCGAGGCAAACGCGTTGCTGGCCGTTGAGGACTCAGTGGAGGCCGGCGGCAAGGTCGCGGTGTACCTGGACGGCAGCAGCGAGCGCGTGGACCTCGAGCCGGGCGACGCGACCACGAACGCCGCACCGGTCGACAGCCCGTCGCCGATCGACCAACGAGCCTTGGAGATCGTCACGTCGATCGCCTCGGCGATGAGCCCCGCACCGGGCCGGCAGGTGGTTGTGGACGTCGAGAGCGTCGCCTCGATCATGCAGGTCACCCAACGCACCGGACGCCGGATGCTGAAGGAGCTGGTCGAGGCAGGGCTCGCCTGGCCGTTGCCACCGGCCCGCTCGACCGGCGGCGGCCGGCCGCGCCAGCAGTTCCGCTTGCTCACCGAGAAGCTCGACTGACCGCCCTTGGAGGCCGCAGTGCACACACAAGCCGACCACCTCTACGCGCGCGCCCAGAAGGTCATCGCGGGCGGCGTCTCCAGCGACGCCCGCCGCGCCGACCGGCCGCTGTTCGTGGACCACGCCGGCGGCGCGGAGCTGTGGGACGTGGACGGCAACCGCTACCTCGACTACGTACTCGGCCAGGGCCCGAACCTGCTCGGCCACGCCGCACCGCTCGTCGCCGATGCCGTGTCCGCCCAGGTACGCCGGGGCGTCGCGTACGCCGCGCAGCACGAACTGGAGGCACAGGTGGCCGAGCGCCTGTGCCGCATGGTGCCCGCAGCCGAGCTGGTGCGGTTCAACAGCGTCGGCTCGGAGGCGGTGCACGGCGCCATCCGGCTGGCCCGCGGACACACCGGCCGGCCGAAGATCGTGAAGTTCGAGGGCAACTACCACGGCTGGCTCGACCCGGTCCTCTACAGCGTGCACCCGGACCTCGCACTGGCCGGGGACGCGAAGCATCCGGCCGCAGTTGCCGGTACGGCGGGCCAACCGCGACATGATGCCGACGACCTGATTGTCCTTCCCTACAACGATCTTCCGGCCGTGGCCGCGGTGCTGGCGGAGTGCGGTGACGAGGTCGCAGCCGTCATCCTCGAGCCGCTGCTGTGCAACACCGGCTGCATCACGCCGGCTCCCGGGTACCTCGAAGGGTTACGCGAGCTCACCCGGCAGCATGGGGCGTTGCTGATCTTCGACGAGATCATCACCGGCTTCCGCGTCGCTCCAGGTGGAGCTGGTGAGCTGTTCGGCGTCGTCCCCGATCTGGCCGCATTCGGCAAGGCGATGGCCGGCGGGATGCAGGTGTCGGCGCTGGTCGGGTCGGCCGAGGTGATGGGGTCGATCGCGAGCGGGAAGGTCGCGCATGCGGGAACGTTCAATTCGCACCCCGTCGCGATGGCCGCGGCGGACGCCGTACTGACGTATCTCGACGAGAACCGGTCCGCTGTCTATCCGCCGTTACGGGCGGCCGGTCAGCAGTTGATGGACGGACTGCGGGCGTCGGCTGCGCGGCACGGCGTACCGCTGCTGGTCGACGGGCCCGGTCCGGTGTTCCAGACGTACATCACGGACCAGGCCGCCGTCACCGACTACCGCTCGTTCGCGGCCTGCGACCGGGCCGCGATGGCTCGGTTCCACGCGGGATTGTTCGCGGCCGGGATCAACATCGTCCCGCGCGGACTGTGGTTCCTGTCCACCGAGCACACCGCGGACCAGATCGACGAAACTATCGCGGCAGCTGACTCAGTGCTGTCCGGACTTTCTGGCTCATTGTCTGCTTCGCGGTAGGCAGTGGGTCGAAGGGCTTGCGGTCCTGCGCGCAGGTCACGCCGTCTCGTGGGGCCTGCAGCTCGGTCAGGTACTGGGTGATGTACCGGTCCGCGCAGCTGCTCTGGCCGATGGTCGTGTGGCCCCAGCCCTCGACGGTCACCATCCGCGCGTCCGGGTACAGGTTCGCGTACGGCCGCGTCGCCTCGTACGGCGTGGCCGGGTCGTGCCGCGTGCCGAAGACGAGCACCGGCGCCTGGACGTCGTTCGGCCACGGACCGAGGAACGCGTCGCTGTCGCGGATGCCGAGGAACTCGCACTGGATCCCCACCCAGGCGCGGTACCGGCCGAAGTGCGGGGCGCGCCGGTCCGCGGCATCGGCGTACGCCGGGTACGCCAGGGGCCGGTGCGACAGCTTGGCCTCGACGCACGGCTGCAACGCGGTACCGATCGAGCCGTACTCCTCCTTGCGGCGGTTTCCACTCGATCAGCGGCTGCGTTGCCTTCGTCGTGGCGGCCTTCGTGGTGGCGGCCTTCGCGCGGGTCGGTGCGGCGAGCTGGACCAGCAACTCGGCGAGCGCCGGGTAACCCATCGGGTCGTACAGGCTCGTGAACGTCACCGCGACGGCGACGTCGTACGTGACCTTGACCGTGGAGCCGTCCGGGAGCGGTACGTCGACGGGCTCGGTCTTCAGCCGCTCCAGGGTGTTCTCCACGACGGTCTTCGGGTCGCCGAGCTGGTTGAGGGCGCAGTTCGCCCCGGCCTTCTTGCACTCGGCGAGGAACTGCAGGTACGTGTCGTACGCGCCTTCGCCCTGCTTCAGCCGGACCCCGACCGGGCTCCGGTCGCCGTTCGAACCCGAGTACCATTCCGGGCTGAGCGTGCCGTCGATGACGAGCGCGCGGACCTTGCTCGGGAAGAGCTTCGCGTACGTCGCGCCGAGGTACGCGCCGTACGAGTAACCGATGTACGACAGCTTCTCGTCGCCGACCGCCTGTCGCAGCAGATCCATGTCGCGGGCAACGTTCGCCGTCGAGTGGTGCGCAAACCGGTCCGGCGAGGTGGTCCGGCAGCTCGCGGCGACCTTCGCACCGTCGACGAGGTACTTGAGCTCCTGCTGCCTGGTCAACGGGAACGCCGGCGTGTTCGCGAACGCCTGTGTCTCCTCGGCCGCGGTCGGATAACACGTCGCCGGGTCCGACCGGCCGACACCACGCGGGTCGAACCCGAGGATGTCGAACCGCGCGCGCACCTGCGGGCTGTAGATGTACTGGCCGAGCTGCTGCACCAGGTCCACGCCGGAGCCGCCCGGGCCGCCAGGGTTCGTGAACAGCGTGCCGACCTTGTGGGCCGGGTCGGACGCGGGCAACCGGGTGAGCGCGATCGTCGTGGTCGCGCCGCGCGGCTTGTCGTAGTCGGTCGGGACCTCGACGGTCGCACACTGGAACGGCTTTAGCTTCGGGTCGTCGCCGCAGCTGCCCCAGGCGATCGCGGGGATGGTGAGCTTGTGCGCTTGAGGGGTTCCGGGGCCGGCTGCCTGGGCCGCCGCGGCGGTCGTCGGGGCCACCAGCGCGAGGGTCGCGCCGGCGACGGTCAGTCGTCGAAAGATTCCTGTGGGCGTCATGCCACCGACCGTAAGCGGGCCGGTACTCAGGTCGCGTCCACCACGAGAAGGAGGCCGGGAACCCGCCGTACGGCGGACTCCCGGCCTCCTGAAGTCGTAGCTGCTGTGGTCAGGCGCTCTTCTCGCGGCGGTCGCGCTTGGTGCGCTCGATCTGGTCGCGCGGGATCAGCGTCGGGTTGACGTTCTCCAGGACGACCTCGCCGGTGACGACGACCTTCGCCACGTCCTCGCGGCTGGGCACCTCGTACATCACGTTCAGGAGGACTTCCTCCATGATCGCCCGCAGACCACGGGCGCCGGTGCCGCGCAGCAGCGCCTGGTCCGCGATCGCCTCGACCGCGTCGTCGCTGAACTCCAGCTCGACGTTGTCGATCTCGAACAGCCGGCGGTACTGCTTGACCAGCGCGTTCTTCGGCTCGGACAGGATCTTGATCAGCGCCTGCCGGTCCAGCGGGGAGACCGTGGTGATCACCGGCAGCCGGCCGATGAACTCGGGGATCAGCCCGAACTTGAGCAGGTCCTCCGGCATCACGTCGGCGTACCCGCCGAGCTCCTTCGGCTTCTCCGGCTCCCGCACCGTGTTGAAACCGAGCGTCTTCTTGCCGACCCGCTGCTCGACCATGTGGTCCAGCCCGGCGAACGCGCCGCCGACGATGAACAACACGTTCGTCGTGTCGATCTGGATGAACTCCTGATGCGGGTGCTTGCGGCCGCCCTGTGGCGGAACGCTCGCGGTCGTCCCCTCGAGGATCTTCAGCAGCGCCTGCTGCACACCCTCGCCGGAGACGTCCCGGGTGATCGACGGGTTCTCGCTCTTGCGGGCGATCTTGTCGACCTCGTCGATGTAGATGATGCCGGTCTCGGCCTTCTTGACGTCGTAGTCCGCGGCCTGGATCAGCTTCAGCAGGATGTTCTCGACGTCCTCACCGACATACCCGGCCTCGGTCAGCGCGGTCGCGTCCGCGATCGCGAACGGGACGTTCAGCATCCGGGCGAGGGTCTGGGCGAGGTAGGTCTTGCCGCAGCCCGTCGGGCCGATCAGCAGGATGTTCGACTTGGCCAGCTCGACGGCCTCGTCCTTCGCGTGCCGGCCGGCGCTCGACGAGCCCTGACCATCGCGAACCCGCTTGTAGTGGTTGTAGACCGCCACCGCGAGTGCCTTCTTGGCCACGTCCTGACCGACGACGTACGCGTTGAGGAAGTCGTAGATCTCCCGCGGCTTGGGCAGCTCGGTGAGTCCGACCTCGGAGCCCTCGTTCAGCTCCTCCTCGATGATCTCGTTGCAGAGATCGATGCATTCGTCGCAGATGTAGACGCCGGGACCGGCGATGAGCTTCTTGACCTGCTTCTGACTCTTGCCGCAGAACGAGCACTTGAGCAGGTCGCCGCCGTCACCAATGCGTGCCACCGGGGCAGATCCCTTCTATGCGCAGTCGAACCGATTTCGACGGTACCCCGTCCGGGGCCGAAAAACCGCGCTCGCCACCGGGTTGTGACTACGCCGGTGGCGAACGCGTCAGGCTCTTGACAGTTGGCCAGGTCGGCCGGGGTCGTCCTGAACCTGTTCAGACGCCGGCCGGAACCGGGGTCTTCAGACTCTGCAGCACGTCGTCGATGAGGCCGTACTCGATCGCCTGCTGAGCGGTGAGGAACTTGTCCCGCTCGATGTCCCGGGACACCTCCTCCGGGTCCTTGCCGCTGGCCTCGGAGATCATCTTCTCCAGCAGCGCGCGCAGCCGGAGGATCTCGTTCGCCTGGATCTCGATGTCACTCGACTGGCCGTAGGTACCCTCGGTGGCCGGCTGGTGGATGATGATCCGGCTGTTCGGCAGGGCGAGCCGCTTGCCCGGCGTACCGGCGGCGAGCAGCACCGCGGCGGCCGAGGCGGCCTGGCCGAGGCAAACCGTCTGGACGTCGGGCTTGATGTACCGGACGGTGTCGTAGATCGCGGTCAGCGCGGTGAACGAACCACCCGGCGAGTTGATGTAGATGCTGATGTCGCGGTCGGAGTCCATCGACTGCAGGCAGAGCAACTGCGCCATCACGGCGTTCGCGATCTCGTCGGTGATCGGCGTACCCAGGAAGATGATCCGGTCCTCGAAGAGCTTCGTGTACGGATCGATCCGGCGCATGCCGTACGACGTGCGCTCCTCCCACTGCGGGATGAAGTAGTTCATTGATGCGTGTCCTTAACTGACGGAGTGGGAGATCAGGAGTTCGGGCTGCCCGAGCTGAGCTGGGCGGCGCTGGCGACCACGTGGTCGATGAAGCCGTACTCCTTGGCCTGCTCGGCGGTGAACCAGCGGTCCCGGTCGGCGTCGTTCTCGACCTGCTCGAGCGGCTGACCGGTGTGCTCGGAGATCAGCCGGAACAGCTGCGCCTTGATGTGCAGCGACTGCTCGGCCTGGATCTTGATGTCGGAGGCCGTACCACCCATACCGCCGGAGGGCTGGTGCATCATGATCCGCGCGTGCGGGAGCGCGAAGCGCTTGTTCTTCGCACCGGCGCAGAGCAGGAACTGGCCCATCGAGGCCGCCAGGCCCATGCCGACGGTGGCGACGTCGTTGGAGATGTACTGCATGGTGTCGTAGATCGCCATGCCGGAGTCCACCGAGCCGCCCGGCGAGTTGATGTACAGCCAGATGTCCTTGTTGGGGTCCTCGGCGTTGAGGAGCAGCATCTGCGCGCAGATCGCGTTCGAGTTCTCGTCGCGAACCTCGGACCCCAGGAAGATGATCCGGTTCTGCAGCAGGCGCTGGTAGATGTGGTCGTCGAGTCCGCCGGATCCGTTGCCGCCCGCGGCGGTGGGGCTGGCTGCAAATGTCTCGTTCACGAACCCGACATTACTGGTCCGCGGCGACAGAGCTAAGGCTGGGCGGGAGGTGTTCGCTCACGGCGCACCGCCGGGCATCACCAGCCGCAGACGACCACGGTTCCGCGCTCGCAGGCCGCTGCGTCGTCAGGCACCTCGGGGTGGTCCGGGACGTCCGGTTCCCGCCGTACTTCCGGCTCCTGCAACAGTGCGGTCACTCCGCGTCCCTCCCGCCGTACCGTTCGGAAAACGCTTCACCAGTCACGCTAGGCGACTTTTCTTACGGTCGCGTCGCGATCAGGGTTCGAAAATGCCTACGGCCCGGATCCCGCCTGGGAGTCCGGGCCGTACGGCGGGCGCGTGCTCAGGTCACGTGCTCACGCGCTGACGTGCTCAGGCCTTGGCCGGCTCCGGCTCCTCGGCGGGCGCCTCCGCGGCGGCCTCCGGGTCGGTCTCCGGGTCGGCGTAGGTGCCGTCGGGCTGCAGGGTCTTCAGCTCGACCGTGTTGCCGGACGCGTCGGTGATCTTGGCGTGCTCGACCAAGTACGCCAGCGCCTTGCCGCGAACGACCTCCGAGACCAGGCTCGGGACCAGGTTGTTCTCCACGGCGTGCTGGGCGAACTGGTCCGGGCTGACACCGGAACGCTGCGCGTGCCGGACGATGTGCTCGGTGAGCTCCTGGTCGTTGACGCTGAGCTCCTGCTGCTCGGCGACCAGGTCGAGCACGAACTGGGCCTTGATCGCGTCCTCGGAACGCTTCTTCAGGTCCTCGTCGAACTCTTCCTGGGTCTGCTCCTCACCCTCGAGGAACTGCTCCATGGTCATCCCGGAGTAACCGAGCTGCTGCTCCAGGTTCTCCTTGCGGGCGGCCAGCTCGTCGGCCAGCAGACCCTCGGGAACCGGCACGTCTACCAGCGTCAGGATCTTCTCCAGCACGGCGTCCCGCGCCTCGCCGGCCTGCTCGAGCCGCTTACCGCGCTCAAGCCGCGTCCGCACGTCGGCCTTCAGCTCCTCGGCGGTGTCGAACTCGGACGCGGTCTGCGCGAACTCGTCGTCGAACTCCGGCAGCTCCTGCTCCTTGACCGCGGTCACGGTCACCTCGACGTCGACGTCCTCACCCTTGAGAGAGCCGCCGACCAGCTGGGTGACGAACGTCTTCTTCTCGCCCGCGCTCAGGCCGATGACGGCCTCGTCCAGTCCGTCCAGCAGCTGGTTGGTGCCGACCTGGTACGACAGGCCGGTCGCCTGCGCCTCCTCGACCTTCTCGCCGTCCTTGCTGGCCGACAGGTCGATGGTGATGTAGTCATTGTCCGCGACCGGACGGTCGACCGGGTTCAGCGAGCCGAACCGCTGACGCAGCGCCTCGATCTGCTCGGTGACCTCGTCCTCGGACACCGCAATGTCCTCGACCTCGGCCTCCAGGCCCTCCAGGTCTGGCAGCGTGATCTCCGGGCGGACCTCGACCTCGGCGGAGAACTGCAGGCTCTCCTTGTCGTTGAACTCGGTCACGTCGACCTCGGGCCGGCCGATCGCCTTGACCTTGTTGTCGCTGACCGCCTGCGAGTACAGCTTCGGAAGCGCGTCGTTGATCGCCTCCTCGAGCACCGGCCCGCGACCGACCCGCTGGTCGATCACCTGCGGCGGCACCTTGCCCTTGCGGAACCCTGGCACGACGATCTGCTGGGCAATGCTCTGGTACGCCGCGTCGAGGCTCGGCTTGAGCTCCTCGAACGGCACCTCGACGATGAGCTTGACCTTCGTCGGGCTCAAGGACTCGACGGTGCTCTTCACGGTGGCGGTTCTCCTTGATTCGATGACTTCGGTGCGGCAGCCCGCACCGCAGCGGCACTGCACGGGGTTTGTCGGGGCGACAGGACTCGAACCTGCGGTCTCCTGCTCCCAAAGCAGGCGCGCTAGCCACTACGCTACGCCCCGCAGTGACCGCACGAGTCTACCCGCCCCGAACCAGTGCTCTCGCCACCGGGGGCCACGAAACTCGTTTTGAGTCCACCCCGGTCCATGTGGAATCATGTCCGAGCACCGCGGGTGTAGCTCAATGGTAGAGCCCCAGTCTTCCAAACTGGCTACGCGAGTTCGATTCTCGTCACCCGCTCCACCGTGGAGGGCCCAGGTACCCGAACCTGGGCCCTCCATCTGCGTGGGCCACTCCGTCTGCGTGGGGCCACCCCTGGCCGCATGGGTCACGGGGCGACGCGGGCGGCGCTGGTCGACCAGCACAGCACCGGCGAGCGGGCCGAGGAAGGCAAGTCGTTGTAGCCGGCGAGTGCGCCAGGTTTCCGGCGACGGCCGTCTCGCGTGGACGACTTTGTGCACCGGATCCGTACTTTTCGGCCGCGAAAGTACGGATCTGGTGCACAAAGTGCTCCGATGGCGGGCGGGCCTGCGGGGAGTCGCGTCGTACGGTGGCGAGATGTCCTAGGCCGTGGGAGCTTCGCCGGCCAAGGCGATGCTGATGGTGTCGTCCGGGGAGAGCGTCGCCAGGTTCAGCGGCTGACCACCGCTCCGTGCCACGAGGGCCGCAACCGCCTCCTCGAAGCCCTCGAGTCCATCGGTGATCGACAGGAAGTCGCCGCTGACATGGTCGACCTCGACAGTGACAACGCGCTCGCCGTTCGGCGGCAGCAACATTGCGAACAACCCGTCAGCACTCATTCGGCGACGGGGTGACCATCACGGATGGGGTGCCTGGGAGCAGGTGCCGGAGGGTACGTCGCTCGACGGGCGAGTCAGCGGGGAAGCACAACGAGCGCATCCGCAGCGGTGAACCCGAAGGACTGCGGACCCGCCGGCTGAGCAGACCGTACGACGCTGAGACGCGCGGATCCGGCTGCGCGGCCGACCGCCCCATCGCTCGCCGAGTCGTGGAAATTGGCGGTCCGGAACGACCAAAAACTCACGACTCGGCGAACAGGGCAAGAGCCAATCGCCACGACTCGGCGTCAGAGTGTCGCGGCCAGGCCCGTCGGTAGCTCGTGCTCATCACCTCGCCAGCACCACCAGGTCCACATCACCTCGTCCCATCACCCCGTCCCATCACCCCGTCCCATCACCCCGTCCCGTCACCACCACGTCCTCATCGCGCTGTCCCCATCGCCCCGCCCCCAGCACCACCACGCCCTCATCGCGCTGTCCTCATCGCGCTGTCCTCATCAACCCGTCCACACCGCCCGGGCCACCGGTCCACACCGCCCGGGCCGGCCGGGTTCGGTCAGCGGAAGGCGGGTGGGACGGCGTGGAGGGAGCGGGTGGTGGCTTCGGGGTCGGTGAAGAAGTTGGGGGTGCGGGATTCGGTGTTGTAGTAGCGGTGGAAGACCGGCGTCTGCGACCCCGACAACGGCGGAACGATCCAGCTCCAGTCGGCGGGGCAGGTGCGGCCGGCGCGTTCTTCCTTCTGTAAATGGATCAGGAAACGCCGCGACTCGGTGTGGTGGTCGGTGACGGTGACGCCGGCGCGCTCGAAGGAGTGCAGTACGGCGCGATTGAGCTCGATCAGCGCCTGGTCGCGCCACAGCGTGGCCTCGTGGGACGTGTCGAGGCCCATCCGCTCGGCGACCACGGGCACCAGGTCGTACCGCTCGACGTCGCCGAAGTTCCGCGCACCGATCTCAGCCCCCATGTACCACCCGTTGAACGGCGCGGCCGGGTACGAGACCCCGCCGATCTCGAGCCGGTTGTTGCTGATCACGGGTACGGCGTGCCACCGCAGCCCGAGCCCCGCGAACCACCGGAACTCCGGATGCTCCAACGCGACCTCGTGCACCGCATCGGCGGGCAACTGGAACATCCGTACGCCGTCGTCGACGGTCTCCACGACCAACGGGAGGATGTCGAACGCACCCGGCCGATCCGGTGGCCGCCAGCCGCGCTGCATGAGCTTCGTCGTGAAGTCGCGGTACCGCGGGTCGCCCAACGGCCGTCCGCTCGGCTGCTCGTATCCGGCGTACCGGATCAGTTGCTCGTTCCAGATCCGGGGCGCCGGCCGTGATGGGGTTTCCGGCGGGAAGATCGAGATGGTCGGGCGGATCTTGCCGCCGTTGTACGCCGAGCGCAGGTGCTCGAAGCACTCGAGCGCGACGCTGCGTCCGTCGTGCACCGTCCGCAGGTCACGCACCTGCAGGCTGCGCCAGTACAAACGACCGATGCAGCGCTTGTTGTTGCGCCACGCGACTCTGGCACCGAACGTCAACTCCTCGGGCGTGTGCCAATAGGTGCCTGTGGCATCGATCTCCGCCAGCACCGCGTCGAGGCGAGGTTCGAGTGGTCCCTTCCGCGGATTCTCAGCGTAGTAGAGCTCCAGGAACTCACGAGCCGCGGCCCGCACGGCGTCGGCGTCGTTGGGCGTCGGCTCCGGCTGCAAAGCGGCAGCCACCACGGCTCCCGTCACCGGACACTTCTCCACGCTCGATGCCTGAACGACGTCCGGTACGCCGACCTGCGCCGACTCAGTGCGGAGAGTAGTAACGTGCCGGACGTAGATCCCCAACGCCAGCAGCAGAATCGCCACGCCGAGCGCGAGCCCGATGGTGGACCGCGCGTCCTCGCCGAGGCCGAGCGCCACCACCGCAGTCGCCGTCGCAGCAAGCCCCAACGCCACCACCGGCCGCGCCGCCAGGCGCACCCGCGAACCGCGCACCGAAGCGCGAGGCACCGATGAGCGCCGTTCCGACGAACGCCGCTCAGACGAACGCCGGACCAACAGCCGCGGGACAGACATCCGGCGGACCGGAGCTCGGCGGACCGCCGAAGCTGATCGATGAGCCCGGAGGCCCAGCCTGTCGTCCTCTGCGGGAGCGGATCTCAGAGGCATCCCCACGGGTCAGTCCGCTGACGGAGATGCGGACCCGCCGCTCGCGCTCCGCAGCCGGACCTGCCAGTCGCTCAAGTCGTCGAACCAGGCGTCCTTCTGCCGCGCCGCGGCCTCGCCGTGCACCGACGTGTTCCCGATCCGGTCGATCTCGGTGGCGAACGTGTCCACGAGCGACTGCATCTGCGCCTGCGCCGACTGCGCGTACGAGCGGACCTGCTGGCCCGCCGAGTCCATCGCCTCCTCGACGATGCGGCGTTCGTGGGCGCGGGCCTGACCGATGCGCTCGCGGGCGTCCTTGCTGACGTCCTGGACCATTTGCTCGGCCACCAACTGCGCCTGGCTGAACAGCTCGACGATCTGCTCGTTCACCCGGTCGCCGGCCTGCTCGTACTCGTCGACCTGGGCCTGGACGCGCTGGAGCTCGGTTCGCGTCCGCTGCAGCTCGATCTGCAGGCGCTGATTCTCGGCGCGGCTGTCGTTCAGCTCCCGCGCGTGGGCGTGCACCTGCTCGGCGACGCCGTCGAGGTACTCGTACACCTGGCCGGGGTCCAGACCGCGCCAGCGGCGCTCGAACGTCTCGCTGCGGATCGCGTCGGGGGTGTGGTAGTGCGGAGAGCCGTGGCGGTGCTTTCCGTTCGTCACTTGATGTCTCCTGACCTGGTCAACGCCGGCCCCGGAGCAATGGTGTGCTCGTCGACGGCCGCGTAGTAGAAGTGCTCGTACTTGATCTGCTCGGCGTCCATCCCGGCGGCGGCCAGGCGCTCCAGCGTGTGCGCGACCATCTGCGGGCCGCCGCACACCATCGCCGTCCGCCCGTACAGGTCCTGCCGCGCCGCGACGGTGCCGGCCTTGCCGCGGGTCCCGGGGTACGACGCGTCGTCCGACACGACTTCGGTGTAGTCGAACCACGGACGGGTCTGCGCCAGTTCACGCAGTCGCGGGCGCTCGTACAGGTGCCAGGGCATCCGGACGCCGTGCAGCAGCTGGACGCGTGGAGCGGTGTGCGTCCGCTGCCACTCGTTGTCGATCTGTTCGAGGACCGCGAGCAGCGGGGCGAGCCCGGTACCGCCGGCGACCATCAGCAGATCGCGGACGTCGTCGTCGCGCCGCGTCAGCCGCTCGCCGACCGGGGCACCCAGCTTGAGCGTGTCGCCTTTCTTCAGTTGCCGCACCACGGTCGGACTGACCTGGCCGCCGTCGATCTGCTGAACGTGCAGGTCGATGGTGCCGTCCTGACGCGGCGCGTTCGCGGGACTGAAGTACCGCCACAGTCGTGGCCGCTGCGGTACCTCGACCGAGATCGACTGACCGGGGCGATAGAAGTACGCGCGCCGCGGCCGAACCGTCAGCAGCGTGAGGTCCATCGTCCGGCGCTCGACCGACAGGACGTCGGCGTCCCACCAGTCCGGGCTGGTCTCCGACGAGGTCTCCGCGGCCTCGACCATCAGCCGCGCGATCACCTGGTACGCCGCGGTCCAGTGCATCGCGAGGTCCTCGTCCCACTCGGAGCCGAGGAAGTGTTTCAGCGTCGCGCAGAGCGAGGCGCCGACCGCGTTGTAGTGCTCCGCGACGACGGCGTACTTGCGGTGGTCGCGGCCGAGGTGCTGGACGAAGGCCGCGTCCTTCTCGATCTGGTCGGCATGACTGACGATCCGGCCGAGCGCACTGACGAACTTGTCGCGCTGACTCGACATCGAGAGCGGGAACATCGCCCGCACTTCCGGAGAGGAGACGAACAGGTGGGAGTAGAAGTACAGCGGTACCTGTTCGCCGTGGCGCGTCACCCTGTCCCAGCTGTCCTGGAGGGCTTGTGCATCCATCGGGCTGCGCTATCCGGCTCGAGTGGGCAGCTCCTCGAACGGTGCGGGCGGCCCGTCTGCGGGCGCGATGGACGGCCTGACGTCGGCGGTTCGCGCCGACGGATACTGCAGTGACAAGGGTGCCCTCCCAGTCCAGTCCCCGAGTCGTTGGTACATCCTGCGGTCGTTCTCCCGCGAAGACCTACCCCCGCCCCGAAGCCACCAAACCGCGAAACGGACTGGAACGTGCCGAAATTTCTCCGGCCCGCCTGCCGAAGGGTGGAAGAGGCGCAAATCACAAGCGCAGAAAGGCGATTCCGTCGATCGCGGCCGGCGCCGTCGACGTCGACACGATCTTCAACGCACCGGTCCGGAACGGTGTCACCGGAAGGTACGTAACCACCCGGCTGGTCGTGGTGGCTGCCAACGAGACAGTACCCACCTTGATGCCGGCGTGGTAGATGTCGACGCGTCCTTGTCCAGGTCCGTGGATCGCAACGAGCGCGATGCGCAGCCCCGCCTCAGTCGCCTTGGTCAGATAAGCACCGTTGGCTTTCAGGATCGTCGTCGTGCCCTGGAAGGCCAATGTGCTCGTGGAGCGGGTGACCGTACCGGCGGACGTCAGCGCGCGATCGTCCTCCGGCGCCACCGAGCAGATCGGGCTCGACCACGCGGACAGGTTGCCGAGGTAGTCGCGGGCGCGGACCATGAAGCACTCGTCCCAGCCGAGTCGCGGTGCCCACGTGATCGACGTGATTCGCGTGTTCTGCCAGATCTCCGGGTAGATCCACTTCCCGAACGCGACCCCCGGTGCGGCAACTTTGTAGACCACGTCGTACGACGCGATGTCGGTGTCGTCCTTGTACGTCCAGCGCACCGTCGCGGAGCCACTCAGCTGGACACGGTCACCGATGCGCCACGTAACGAGCGACGGCGCCGTACCGTCCACCTCACTGCAGTACGACGCACTCCACGCGCTCACGTTGCCGGCGTAGTCGCGCGCACGGACCTGCCAGCACGTATCGGTGCCGGCCGGAGCGGTCAGACTCGCACCGTTCGACTTGAGTCCCTGCCACGCGGCCGGGACGACCCAGGCGCCGTACGGCGACGTGCGGTTGGGGCGCTGCTGGTAGCGCAGGTCGTACGTGTCGACGCCGCTCGCCGGCGAGTTCGGGTCCTGCGGGTCGTTGTACGCCCACTCGAACGACAGACTCGTGTTGTCCCGGATGCGCTCCCCCGCCGAGGCATGCGTCAGTACTGGCGCGACGGTGTCAGGGCGCTCGCGCGGATCGGGTGTCAGCCAGCTCAGCGTGATGACACGCGGCCTGCTCGACGTGTCGGCGTACACGATCTTGGCCAGACCGGAGCCGTCCGTGCGGAAGCTGGGGGTAGTAGTGCGGATCGGTCCGTACCGGCGCTGCCCCAGAGCCGGATCGTTGAGGTCGGTGACCAGGAGGTCCGCGCCGGAGGCCTGCACGGTGAACCCGTTGCCGAGCTGAGCGTCGGCGGCCACGGTGAGGTTGCGCGGTGGCTGCGGCCCGTCGACGTCCACGACCTGGTTGCAGCCACTCAGCAGGGCCCAGCGGCCGTTGACGTCGTGAGGGCCGACAGTGCAGGCACTGGCGACCAGCACGGTCTTCAGGCCACCGGTGGTGAGGTTCTTCCCGTCCAGGTGCCCAGGCTCGGTCACCTTCCAGACGGTGTCACCGGACATCGCGAAAGGCGGTGCGAAGTCGGCCAGCTTGGTCTTGGTCGCGACGTCGTACACCTCAGCGGTCGCCGCACCGGCAGCCCGGTGGGACACGAGCTTTCCGCCCTTACCCAATACCACCTCGTCGGCTGCGGGGAAGGTGAGTCCGCCGACCTTCGCCGTACCGGCGTCGAACGTCAGCAGCGACGAGCCTTCGAGCTGCAGCGGTTTGCCGTCGTTCGAGCCTCCGGTGGCTGTCCACGTCGTCCCGTTGTCGCTCGTCTCGTACACCGGGTTCGACACCACCACGCGAGCACCGGAGACACCGACGTCGGTCGCGGTCCGCCCCGGGACCAGTGCGCCCTCCCCCACGTGCTGCGGCGGATCGGCGGCGGTCGCCTGCGCCGCGGTCAACGGCAGCAGGACGGCAGCGCACACTGCAGCCGCCCTCATCCGGAAGCCGGCCACCCGACAGCTAGTCATCCGAAAGCTAGTCATCCGAAAGTTGGGCACCCGAAAGCTCGACACAAGACCCCCCAGTCCGTTCACATCGTCGGGCGCACCCTAGTCAGGAACTGACCGGTAACGGAAGCGAGCCGAGCACCGGGCCGGATTTCGCGCGCAGTGAACCGCTCTGCTGCCGGCGAACAGCCGTAGTCGAGCGACTCTGTTGCGTGACAGGTTCGCGGACATGGCGTGGATCGTGAGCGGTGAGTTCCGCAAGCTGTGGATCGGGCAACTGGTCTCGGCTTCGGGCAGTGCTGTCACGACAGTGGCGCTGCCGCTCGTCGCCGTGGTCAGCCTGCAGGCGTCGCCTGCTGAGATGGGTGCGCTGGCGGCGTTGGCGATCGCACCGCATCTGGTGTTCGGGCTGCTGGCCGGCATCTGGGTCGACAGGTGGTCGAAGCGGCGGCTCCTGATCTGGACCGACCTCGGACGAGTGCTCCTGCTCGGTTCGGTACCCGCCGGCGCTGCAGTGGGCTTGCTGCGCATCGAGCAGTTGTACGCGGTCGCCGTACTGACCGGAGTCCTCACTCTGCTCTCGGACACCGCGTCGCAGACGATGATCCCGGCGTTGGTGCCCCGCGCCGACCTGATGCGCGCCAACAGCGCCGCACTGCTCAACTACAACCTGGCGTCCACCGTCGGCCCGTCCGCCGCGGGCTTCCTCGTACAGCTCATCACCGCGCCGTTCGCGATCCTCGTGGACGCGGTGTCGTACGTCGTGTCCGCCGTCGCGGCGTACCTCATCCGCGAGCCGGCGAGAGCACCCGCACCGGACCGGTCCCAGGTGCGGCTGTCCGCTGGTCTGCGCGTGCTGTTCGGCCACAGGATGCTCCGGCCGTTGGTCGTCTCGGCTGCCGTGGCCGCCATGGCCGGTGCGATGCAGGCGCCACTGCTGGTCCTGTTCCTGGTGCGGGAGTTGCACAAGTCGCCGGCGTTCGTCGGCCTCACACTGACCACATCCGGAGTGGCGGCGGTGGCGGGCAGCTTTGTCGCCACCGCCTGGTGCCGGCGCGTCGGCCTCGGCAGGTCCTACCTCAGCGGCGCGTTCCTCGCGTCCCTCAGTGGGGCCGCACTGTTCACCGGGCTGACGCCGCTCATCCTCCTCGGACAGGCGTTCGCCGGGCTGGGCCTGTCACTGTTCGCGGTCCCGCAGCGGACCCTGCGCCAGGCGCTGGCACCGCCGAACCTGCTCGGCCAGGTGACGGCGTCTTGGCGCACCCTGGTGATCGGCGGCCAGACCGTCGGCGCCGGTCTGTCCGGGGTGCTGGCCGGGGCGATCCAGGTCCGTCCGACGCTGCTGCTCGCTACCGGAGGCATGCTGGCCGGCGCGCTGATTGCCGCCTGCTCCGCGCTCCGCGGGCTCCGGGAAGTGCCCGAAGAGGCATCGGGACGGCGATCGATGGCCCAGCACTGATCACGAAACGCGATAGATCTGGAAGCGTTGCCGCCTGGCGCCCCGACGGCCTATTGCGATTCATCGCCCGGGAATGGAATTCGCGGGACAAGCGCTTATCTACTGGGCGATACTGGAAAGTGCGCCGTTTTCCGGTCGCCGAATCCTTGCCTGCCGCCGAATCACCCTTGCCTGAAGTAGATGGGAAGTGCGCCCGTCCAGATGCCCTCCGAGCACGCCGTCAACGCGCCGTCGATCGCTGCCCCTACCACCCGTGCCCCAGAACGTAGCCGTAATCTCTGGCGGCTGCGTCCCTATTTGAAGCCCCACCGCTGGCGTCTCTCGGTGATGTTCACCACCGCGATGCTCGGCGTCGCCGTCAGCCTCGCGATCCCGCTGGTGACCAAGTCGATCATCGACGGCCCGGTCAACCGCCGGGAACTGAGCCTGCTGGTCCCGCTGGCGCTGCTGGCCCTCGGACTGAGCATCGCCGAGGTGCTGCTGGTCTGGGCGCGCCGCTGGGCGCAGTCGCGGACCGTCAGCGACCTCGAGGCCACGCTGCGCCACGACCTCTACGTCCGGCTGCAGTCGCTGCCGATGGAGTTCCACACCCGCTGGCAGAGCGGTCAGCTGCTCTCCCGCGTCACCACCGACCTGTCCACCATTCGCCGGTTCATGGGCTTCGGCCTGCTGTTCCTGGTGATGAACATCCTCCAGCTGGTCGTCGTCACGATCCTGCTGCTGAACCTCTACTGGCCGCTCGGTCTGGTCGTGCTGGTCGCCGCCGTACCGATCGTGCTGGTGTCGCTGAAGTTCGAGAAGAAGTACCTGCGGATCTCCCGCAAGGTGCAGGACCAGCAGGGCGACCTGGCCACCCGGATCGAGGAGTCCGCGCTCGGCTTCCGGGTGATCAAGGCGTTCGGTCGCCGGCCGCACGTCCAGGCCCAGTTCGACGAGGAAGCCACCACGCTGTACCGCACCGAGGTCGAGAAGGTCCGGCTGGCGTCCCGGTTCTGGAGTTTCCTCGGCGTGATCCCGAACCTGACCCTGGTGATCGTGCTGCTGCTCGGCGCGCTCGCCGTCGGCCGGGAGACGATCACGCTCGGCACGCTGGTCGCGTTCATCACCCTGATGCTGTCGCTGGTCTGGCCGGTCACGTCACTCGGCGCCATCTTGGCGATGGCGCAGGAGGCGATGACCGCGGCGGACCGGATCAGCGAGATCCTGGACACCCACTCGGTGATCAAGTCCGGCACGCACGAGCTGACCGCACCCCGCGGCCACCTGCGCTTCGAGCACGTCGGTTTCCAGTTCTCCGACGACTCCACCGAGGTGCTGCACGACATCAACCTGGATCTGCCGCCGGGCACGACACTCGCGCTGGTCGGCGCCACCGGATCCGGCAAGACCACCCTGACCGCGCTGGTCCCCCGGCTGTACGACGTCACGTCCGGGCGGATCACCATCGACGGGCACGACATCCGCGACCTGACCCTGGTGTCGCTGCGCAAGGCCGTCGCGTCCGCGTTCGACGACCCCACGCTGTTCTCGATGAGCGTCCGGGAGAACCTGACGCTCGGCCGCCCGGACGCCACCGACGCGGACGTCCAGCAAGCGCTGGAGATCGCCCAGGCGCAGTTCGCGAACGACCTGCCCTGGGGCCTGGACACCCGGGTCGGTGAGCAGGGCATGTCGCTGTCGGGCGGTCAGCGCCAGCGGCTCGCCCTGGCACGGGCAGTGCTCGCGAAACCCGCCGTACTGGTGCTGGACGACACCCTGTCCGCACTCGACGTACACACCGAGGCACTGGTCGAGGAAGCACTGCGGAACGTGCTGTCCGAGACCACCGGCATCGTGGTCGCGCACCGCGCGTCGACAGTGATGCTGGCCGACCAGGTCGCCCTGCTGCAGGACGGCACGGTCACCCACGTAGGAACCCACCAGGAACTGCTGGCCAGAGTCCCGGCGTACCGGCACCTGCTGGCAGCGGAGGAAGAGGAGGTGCACGCCTGATGACGACAACCCAGCAGACACCTCCCACCTCGGATCCTGACAAGCGCAAGGACGACCAGCAGCCGGAGGAACAGAGCTGGCGCGGGCTGTTCGAGGAGGACCCCGACCGGGAGGTCTCCCGCGCGACCAGCATCCGGCTGAAGGAGGACTCGCGGAAGCTGCTCGGTGAGCTGCTCCGTCCCTACCAGAAGCTGATCTGGCTGCTCGTCGTGATCGTGATCGTCGAGAACGGTGCCCGGCTCGCCGTGCCGTACCTGGTTCACCTGGGGATCGACAACGGCATCCCGCCGATCCTGGCGGGCGAGGGCTCCCAAGAGCTGATCACGATCGTCCTGCTGGTTCTGGCGAGCGCCCTGCTCCAGGCCTTCGCCCGGCAGCTGTTCCTGATGCGGTCCGGGCGGCTCGGGCAGACCATCCTGCTCGGCCTGCGGCGCCGCGTGTTCGACCACTTCCAGCGGCTCAGTCCGGCCTTCCACGACAAGTTCACCTCCGGCCGGGTGATCTCGCGGCTGACCTCCGACGTCCAGGTCATCGACGAGATGCTGGCGAACGGCTTCGACGGTCTGGTCACCGCCCTGCTGACACTGATCGGTACGGCGATCCTGCTGCTGACGCTGGACCTGAAGCTGGGGCTGCTCGCGCTGCTGTCGTTCCCGGCGCTGGTGCTGCTCACGGCGTGGTTCCGGAAGCGGTCCGCGGTCGTCTACCGGCAGACCCGGGAAGCGGTCGTGCTGGTCATCGTGCACTTCGTCGAGTCGATGACCGGGATCCGCGCGGTGCAGGCGTTCCGCCGCGAGCCGCGCAACGAGGAGATCTTCCACGGCGTCAACGACCGCTACCGCCGGGCCAACCTGGAGTCGTTCCGGCTGAACGCGATCTTCATGCCGTCGATCAAGGGCGTCGGCAACATCACGATCGTCGCGATCCTGGCGTACGGCGGTTACCAGGCCTACCACGGCCATGTCACCGTGGGCGTGCTGACCGCGTTCCTGCTGTACCTGCGGCAGTTCTTCGAGCCGCTGCAGGACATCTCGCAGTTCTACAACACGTTCCTGTCCGCCTCGGCGGCGCTGGAGAAGCTCTCCGGCGTCCTCAACGAGAAGCCCGACGTGCCCGAGCCGATCCAGCCTGCCACGCCGCGTCCGGCGCGGGGACACCTCGAGCTGCGGAACGTGCGCTTCGAGTACGTCGACGGCGTACCGGTGCTGCCCGGTCTGCAACTGGACGTGCCGGCCGGTCAGACCGTGGCCCTGGTCGGTACGACGGGAGCGGGCAAGACCACGATCGCCAAACTCGTGTCCCGCTTCTACGACCCGACGGGCGGGCACGTGCTGCTCGACGGTGTCGACCTGCGGGACCTGTCCGAGGACGATCTGCGCGAGCGGGTCGTGATGGTGACGCAGGAGAACTTCCTGTTCACCGGGTCCGTCGCTGACAACATCCGGTTCGGCAAGCCGGACGCCACGATGGAGGAGGTCGTCGAGGCCGCGAAGGTGATCGGCGCCCACGACTTCATCACGGCGTTGCCGAACGGGTACGACACCCCGGTCGAGAAGCGCGGTTCCCGGTTGTCCGCGGGTCAGCGGCAGCTGGTCGCGTTCGCGCGGGCCTTCCTGGCGGACCCCGCCGTACTGATCCTGGACGAGGCCACGTCCAGCCTGGACATCCCCAGCGAACGGCTGATCCAGCGGGCGCTGCGGACCATCCTCGCGGACCGGACCGCGATCGTGATCGCCCACCGGTTGTCCACCGTCGAGACCGCCGACCGGGTGCTGGTGCTGGAGTACGGCCAGATCATCGAAGACGGGTCACCGGACGACCTGATCGCGACCGACGGGCACTACGCCGGTCTGCACCAGGCCTGGGAAGACTCCCTCGCCTGACCCGGACCCCAACGGGGCGCAGGCTTCTCCCTGCGCCCCCGTTGGGATCCGCATCTGCGGAGGGTCATCCGTCGCCGCCCCGCCGAAGCCGGAGGACGCCGGCGGACGCCGGCGGACGGCGGCGGACGGCGGCGGACGGCGGGCGGCAAAATCCTCCAGTGTCGCGCGCTTGACGGGATAACCGGCTTTGTGACCGATCCGTGGGTGGGTCCGGGCGCCCGAGCCGGCGCCCTCGCTGGACGACCGCGCGCGTCCCCGCACGGTGGGTTTACCCACGGTGTTGTGGGTTCCTGACCCGTGTGAAGGGTACGGAACCCACAACGCCGCGGGTAAACCCACCGCACGACGAAAACCCGGAAACCCCTACGATCACACCGCACCATCGCGGCACCACGCCACACCCCGCCACCAAGGCTCAGCGCCACGCCAGGGACGGCACCACGCCACGAACGGCACCACAGCAGGGCACCACAGCACGGACGGCGCCACGCCAGGGAGGGCACCACAGCACGGCACCACGCCACGGAGGGCACCACAGCACGGCACCACACCGCACCATGCCCACTCCAACCCGCGCCACTCAGCCCGGTTCACCGCGGGCATGTAACGCCGCCGCCCGCACCGCGTGCCGAATACCGGATGCCGAATGCCGAATGCCGCCGAGAAGGCCGCCGCCGACCAGACCACCGCGGCTGATCCACAGCACCGCCACGAGTGGATAACCCCGAGAATTGGGGGTTGGTCATGCGTGGGGTGGTCAGAGTCGCATCTGTGGAGGGTTTTACCCCGTATGCCGGGAATCCTCCACTGTCGTGGCGAAAACTCTCCTAGATGATTGATGCACGGCCTGGTCTGGATTCGGTGGTCGTGGTGATGGAGCCGGGGATGACTCGGGCGTGTGGCGTGGGTGGTGTGTGGCGTGTGTCAGGTCGACAGGACGTGTCCCGTGACAGGGGCCACAGCTGAGCGTGAACCAGACACCGAACACACCCGCCCCGCACCACACTAACTGTCGAGCGTGCACACCTTCGGGCCGCGCATCAATCATCTAGGAGCGCTTTTCCGGGGTCCGGGCTCTCGGGGCGTCGAACAGGAAACGGGGGCTGCGCACCGGATATTGCTTGTTCAAGGTCCCGAGCGGTTGTTGAAGGTCCCAAGCGGGTGTGCACGGTCCCCAGGCGGGGTGCACGGTCCGTAGTTGTGCGAGGTCCCGAGCGGGTGTGCACCGTCCGGCGGTTGTGCGATCTCGCGGGCGGTTGTGCGAGGTCCTGTGCGGGTGTGCAGGGTCCCAAGGCGGGGTGCACGGTCCCGGATGGGTGTGCACGGTCCCCGGTCGGGGTGCAACGGGCCTCGGCTCCGGAGACGCGCGCGGTCGTACAACGCGGGGGACTCGGTCACTCCGACCCACCACGGATCAGTCACAAGGGCCGGATAACCCCTCGAGTTGGGGGTTCTCTGCTGGTACACGAGCAGAGAACCCCCAACATGCGCGGATATCCCCCGCGTGGGAACCACCCGGCCAAACCCGCGTTGCCGTGGAGCCGTCTATCCGTTTCGGCGGGCGTCGAACGTGTCCCGGACGACGGCGTACGCGTCTGCGACCGGGCCGAGGTGCTGGAGCTTGTCCGGGTTCACCACACCGCGGATCGCCTGGATCTTGCCGTCGGCGATGTCGAGCGTCCAGGTGTTCACCACGCGGCCCTCGCTGTCGCGGAAGATCGCACCGGGCTGGCCGTTCACTGGTCGCGGCTCCACGACACCGCCGATCTTCGTGAACGGCTCGGCGAGCGCCACGAGCAGGCCTGCGACGTTGCGGGCACCGTTCACGACGCCTCGGCCCCACTGCGGCGCCTTGCCGCCGGCGTCGCCGACCAGCTGGACGTCCGCGGCCAGGAACTCCAGCAGGTGCTCGATCTTGCCTTCGCTGAACGCTGCGAAGAACCGGACGGCCAGCTCCTGCTGCTCGCGCTGGTCGGCCTCGAAACGAGGCCGACCAGCGGCCATGTGCCGGCGCGCCCGGGCCACGAGCTGACGGCAAGCCGGTTCCGTACGTCCCAGTGCGGACGCCACCTCGGCGAAGCCGAACCCGAACACCTCCCGGAGCACGAACGCGGCCCGCTCCAGCGGCGACAAACGCTCCAGCAGGAGCAGCGCGGCCATCGATACCGAGTCGGCCAGCTCGGCTGCTCGCTCCGGGTCCTCGTAGGTGTCGGAGAGCAGCGGTTCGGGCAGCCACGGCCCGACGTACGCTTCCCGCCGACGCCGGGCGGACCGCAGTACGTCGACCGCGATCCGCGTGACCACCGCGGTCAGGAAGGCCTTGGTGGAGGCGGGTTCGGTCGTGGAGGCGGCGTACCGCAGCCAGGTGTCCTGGACGGCGTCCTCCGCTTCGCTGACGCTGCCGAGGAGGCGGTAGGCGATCGAGAACAGCAGCGGTCGCAGTTCCTCGAACTCCTCGGCACGGGCGCGCATCACGCCAGCTCTGCCTTGAAGCCCTGACGCCACGACGGGTACTTCAGCTCCCAGCCCAGCTCCCGCTTGGCCTTCGCGTTGGAGAAGCCGCGCCCCTCGGTCATCATCACCACAGCTTGCTCTCCCGCCAGCAGACGGGCCAGCCAGACCGGCACACGCATCGGCGGCTTCGCCCCGGCGCACTGCGCCAGGTACGGCAGCCACTCCTTGGCCGGTGCCGGCTCGTCGTCGACGATGTTGAAGACACCTGTGGCCTTCTGCTCGACCGCCAGCACCGTGGCGCTCGCGGCGTCGTCAAGGTGCACCCAGGAACTGTAACCAGTGCCTTTCCCCACCAGCGGGTACTGGCGTTTGCGCAGCAGGTCGACCTGGTCGTCGATGGCACCCGGGCCGTAGAACGCGCCGTACCGCATCACCGCGCCGCCGATCTGGACCACGAGCTCCTCGATCCGCTGCAGCGCTTTGAGGCCGGGGTACGCGGCAGTGCCCTCGAGCAGGTCGACCGGGTCCTTCTCGGTCTTCACCCAGCCGCCTTCGCGGGCGCCGTTCCAGCTCGCGTACCCCTGCGCGACGAAGTGCGGTACGCCGACCGCCTGGGCGGCCGCCAGCAGGTGGTCGGTGCCCTCGGTGCGGAGCCGGTTCGTCTTGGCGAACCAGCGGTCCGGGTGCTTGATGTCCGGCTTGCCCGCGTGCGTCATCGAAATCGCGGTCATCTGGTGCACGATCACGTCCGGCCTGGCCAGCGCGACCGCCTCACCGACGGCCGCGGCGTCCAGCCCGTCCATCACCACGCCCTCGGCTCCGGCCGCCTTGATCTGGTCCACCTTCGCCGGGCTGGTCGTGGTCGCGGTCACCTCGTGCCCACGCGCCACCAGCTGCGGTACCAGCCGCCGCCCCACCACCCCACTGCCACCAGCCACGAACACTCGCATCGTTGTCACCCTTCTCAGTCGCTTCTGACTCCGAGACGAGACAGCACCGCGAGCTGTGACATCGGGTTGTCGGCGGCGGCGGATAACTTGGGTCACATGCTGACCACGCTGGCGGTGGAGAACTACCGGTCGCTGCGGCGGATCGTCATGCCGCTGCGCGGTCTCAACGTGGTGACCGGAGCGAACGGCACGGGCAAATCGAGTCTGTACCGCGCGCTCCGTCTGCTGGCCGATGCCTCACGCAACGGCGCGATCGCGGCGCTCGCCCGTGAGGGTGGGTTGCAGTCGACGCTGTGGGCCGGGCCGGAGCATGTGCGGAAGGGCCGACCGGTGCAGGGCACGGTGCGGACCGGGCCGGTGACGCTGCGGATGGGGTTCGCCGGTGACGACTACGGCTACCTGATGGACCTCGGGCTGCCGATCGCACAGGGCTCACAGTTCGACCTGGATCCCGAGATCAAGCGGGAGGCCCTGTGGGCGGGCCCGTTCCTCCGGCCGGCCGCGCTGCTGGTCGAGCGGAGCAACCGTGAGGTGCGGATCCGTTCTGCGAGCGGTGAGTGGCAGCGCGGCGGGTACCAGCTGCAGACGTTCGACAGCATGCTGAGCGAGTTCGCCGACCCGGAGCGCGCGCCTGAGCTCCTGCTGGTGCGTGAGCGGCTGCGTGGCTGGCGCTTCTACGACCACTTCCGTACGGACGCCACAGCGCCTGCCCGGCGTGTACAGGTCGGCACGCGTACCGCCGTACTCGCTGCGGACGGGTCGGACGTGGCTGCTGCGCTGCAGACGATCCGCGAGCTGGGGCCGCGAGGAGCGCTGGACGAGGCGATCGAGCTGGCGTTCCCCGGTAGCCGCGTGGAGATCGTCAACACCGCGGGGCGCTTCGAGATCGCTTTTCATCAGCATGGGCTGCTCCGGCCACTGTCCGGGAGCGAGCTGTCCGACGGCACCCTCAGGTACCTGCTGTGGGTGGCAGCGCTGCTCACGCCGCGACCGCCCGAGCTGCTCGTCCTCAACGAGCCCGAGACCAGCCTGCATCCCGATCTGCTGCCCGCCTTGGCCAACCTGGTGGTGACGGCGGCGAAGGAGACGCAGGTGATCGTCGTCAGTCACTCCCGCCCGTTCATCGCCGCGCTCGAATCCCTCTCCCCCGACCTGCAGACGCTGGAGCTGGTGAAGGAGCAGGGCGCGACCGTGATCAGCGGCCAGGGCCTGCTCGACGAGCCGCCCTGGAAGTGGCCGAGCCGCTAGTGTCCTGAGCACTCAAGACACTAGGTGCCGGCTGGGTCGCTCGGTGCTTGCTGGTCGGCCGCGACGTCCGGTGGTTTGACGCTTTCGAAGCGGACCAGGACCAGCGAGCCGGCCGCCGAGAGCAGAAACCCGATGATCGCGGCCGGCCACCACCCGTCGCGCACCGCGTCGCCCAGCACGAAGACGCCCACAGCGGCCGGTGTGATGGTCTGCAACGCGATCATCGGCGTCGTCGCCAACGTCACCGAACCGCGCTGCAGCGCCAGCGAGTACAGGATGAACGCGAGCCCGCCGCTGATCGGCAACGTGTACGCCGTCGGACTGCGGAGCAACTCGCCGATCGACCCGTCCTCGAGCAGGCGGGCCGAGATCGCGACCCCGGCGTACCCGAGACCGGCCAGCAGACCGAGCAACGCCGTGGACACGCCGTGCTGCGACCGGCTCGCGATCGCACCCAGTACGGCGATGACCACGAGCCCGACGATGATGCCGATGGTCAGCCCGTTGTGGCGCGCGCTGTCGCCGGCGTGACCGGCCGCGACCGCGAGCAGACCGAGCCCGACGCAGACCGCGATCACCGCGGACCACTCGAGCGCGCTCAGCCGGTCCGACATCAGCCGCGTCGCGAGCAGCGCCGTCACCACCAGACTGGCCGCGATGCCCGCCTGCGCCAGGTACAGCGGGAGCAGCCGGAGCGCCACGAAGTGCAGGCCGAAACCTGCCAGGTTCAGTACGAGCGCCGCCAGGAACGCGGGCTGCTTCAGCAGCGCGGCGACGAACCGCGCGAGCCGGCGCGGATCCAGCTCCGACTCGGTCGGCACCTTCCGCGACCCGACGGCCTGCAGGATCGCCGCGACCCCGAACAGCACTGCGGCACCCAGTGCCGCGCTCAGCCCGAGAAGCACTAGGACATGGCCCTACGACGCCAGGTCAGGTAGAGACTCAGCACCGCGTAGTACACCAGGTACGCCAGCGAGATCCCGACCACGACCGCGTTCGGGTCGGGCATCTGCGCGAGCAGTACGGCGTACGACGCGAGCCAGATCGCGGTGGTCAACAGGTTCAGCGAACGGAACGCCTTGGTGCGCGACGGGTACACGTACTTCACCGGGACGAACACGAGCACCGAGCAGACGACCAGGATCACGCCGGTGGTGGCCGGGCTGAGCCCGAGGATCACCACATAGAACGCGACCACGTTCCAGTAGCTCGGGAAGCCGAGAAAGAAGTGGTCCTCGGTCTTCGCGTCGGTGCGGCAGAACTGGTAGCTGGACGCGAGCAGCGGCAGCGCGCCGAGCGCCGCACCCCAGGTGCCGGACGGGAGATAGCCGCCGGTCCAGAGCAGCACGATCGGCGCGAACGCGTACGTCAGGTAGTCGACGATGTTGTCGAGCATCGCCCCGTCGAACCACGGGATGGTTTCCTTCACCCGCAACCGGCGGGCGAGCATCCCGTCGGTCCCGTCGATCACCAGGGCAGCCAGCCCGAGCCAGAGCGCCCGGACGGCATCGCCGTCGATGGCGGCGATCACGATCAGCAGCGCGAGCACCGTTCCGCTCGCGGTATAGGCATGCAAGGCGAGGCCGGCCAACCGCAACCGCGTCGAGCCGACGAACGGTTCCCGCACCGCGTCGTGTGTGGTCAGGACAACTCCCAGAACTCCGTCGACGCATCGCGCCGGGCCGGATCCCGGTGAATCCGGCCGTCGCCAGCGTCTCACAAGCCTGGGCCCGCTCCGGTCACCGACCGTCGACCGGAGCGAGATCTTTGCAGCTACTTGACCGGTTCGAGCAGGAAGACCGGGATCTTCCGGGAGGTCTTCGTCTGGTACTCGGCGTACGGCGGGTACGCGTCGACGGACCGCTGCCACCACTCGTCGTACTCCGCACCCTCGACCTCACGGGCGATGTACTCCGCGGTGGTCGTGCCGTCCTGCAGGGTGACCTTCGGGTCGGCCTTCAGGTTGTAGTACCAGACCGGGTTCTTGGGGGCGCCGCCCAGAGAGGCGACCGCGGCGTACACGCCGTCCTTCTCGACGCGCATCACCGGCACCTTCCGGATCTTGCCGGACTTCGCGCCGCGCATCGTCATGATCACGACCTTGCGGCCGAGGATGTCGACGGCGTCGGTGGTGCCGGCCGCTTCGACCTTCTCCACCTGGTTGCGGACCCAGTCGGTGGGGCTCGGGGCGTACTCGTCGTTGCTGGTTGTCATGTCACCGATGATAATGGTGACGCATCATCATCGGCCAGCGGTGTCCGTTGCGCTCGGGCCCGAGCCGGGCGGGGTCAGAGGGTCGGGGCGAGTTCGGACAGCGCGGTCAGGGCGTTGCCCCAGGCTCGGGTGGATTGTGCGACGTCTTCGTCGTCCGCGTTCTCGAAGCCGGACTCGACCACGAGCAGCCGAGTACCCTCGCCTTCGGGGGTCAGCGTGAACTCGACCAGATTCGAGTTCGCCGGCGTCGGGTCCACGCCGGGATCCACGGCGTACCGGTACGCGAAC
Organism: Kribbella sp. NPDC048915; assembly: GCF_040649595.1. Taxonomy (NCBI): domain Bacteria; kingdom Bacillati; phylum Actinomycetota; class Actinomycetes; order Propionibacteriales; family Kribbellaceae; genus Kribbella; species Kribbella sp. NPDC048915. The sequence goes on from NZ_JBEZFT010000002.1 coordinate 100,161, forward strand.
CGGCGCCCCGGCTCGAGCTTCTCGACGAACCCGCGGAACTCCCCGTGCTCGTCCCAGCGCAACACCACCCGGCCGCCCGGCCGCAGGTCGAGCTCCGCGCCGCCGAACGCGTACCAGCGCGCGAAGGTCTCCGGCTGCGTCACCGCCGTCCAGATCACCTCCGGCCGCGCGTCGACGTACACCTCACGTTCCACGGTCTCCATACCGCCCATCCTGCCAGGGCCCGGACGCCACGGCGCCGCTCAGACGGCGCAGGCTCGGAGCTGGGTGGCTGTCGCGATCGCGGCCTCGATCCAGCGGCGGCGCAGGAAGTGAGCCTTGAGCAGCCGGTGCATCCCGTCCAGCACGACCAGCCGGCCGCGGTACGCGACCAGGTTGATCGGGAAGTCGAGATCCGCATCCATCACCCGCTGGTAGTGCTCGCGGAAGTTCATCGGCGTCTCCGCGACCTGATGCGGCGTCACCTTGAACCGCTCCCCGTCCAGCTGCCACAACGGCAGATCGAACATCCAGACCAGATCCGCGATCTCGACCGGCTCGACCTTCAGTTCGAGCTCCCAGAGCTTCGCGAGCTGCCAGCGGTACGGCGGGAACACCTCCCGCAACCCCTCAGGCATCATCGCGACCAACGCATCGAACGACACCTCCAGCTCCCCGAACGTGTCGCCCATCCCATCCACCGTCACGCCCCCGCACGCTACGCCATTGCACCCCCCAACTGCCCTTCGGCCGTGTGACGCCTACACCAGGCCGTGTCCTTGCGGGTCAAGCCGCGGTCGGGGCTGGGTGTTGGTGTCGGGGCTGGGTGTTGGTAGAGCGTGCCGGTGCGAAGCACGGCCCATGGATGACGCCAACCTTGCACACGCGGCAGTGAGCTTGCACAGGGCATTGCCTGTGGAAGGTCACCTTGGCTTGGAGCAGGTCGACCGCGCCTGTGGAAGGTAGCTCCACCTCGGTGTGGGTGCCCGCAGTTTGGGCCGAGGGGCGGCCGGTGCCGACGGGTGGGCGGTTAGGTGTGGCGCGAGTGGCGGCGGAGGGTGGAGATGGCGCTGCCGGCCAGGAGCATGCCGCCGATGGTCATCAGTACGCCGCCGAGTTCGGTGCGGGTGGTGTCGGTGGCAGCTGCGGTCGGATGTACCGGTGCGCCTGGTAGGCCCGCGTCCACGGCGGTTGGTACGACGGAGCGCGTCGGGCTGCCCGGACCTTCCGTCGGCCTAGTGGTGACCGGTCCGCCTGCGGTCGGCGTGGTGGACGGGGTGGCCGATGGAGTCTCCGGAGGTGTCGCCGGCGGCGTAGCAGGCGGCGTCGTCCCTGGAGTCGTCGGCGGGGTCGTCGGTGGCGTGGTGGGCGGCGTCGTCGGAGGCGTCGTGGGAGGTGTCGTGGGAGGCGTGGTCGGAGGCGTCGTCGGAGGCGTGGTCGGAGGCGTCGTCGGAGGCGTCGTCGGAGGCGTCGTCGGAGGCGTCGTCGGAGGCGTCGTCGGAGGCGTCGTCGGAGGCGTCGTGGGCGGTGTCGTCGGAGGCGTCGTCGGTGGGGTGTCGCAGCCCTTGACCCAGAAGACTTTGTGTTTGGTGTCGTTGCCTTGGGCGCCGGGGGCGTGGACGGTGATGCGGACGTGGAAGCCTTGGACGGGGTGCGGCTGGCCGGTGAAGGCGAGCACGTACTCCACGCGCGCGTCGAGGTCGTTGCCGCCGCCGGCGGGATCTTCGCCGATGAACGGGTTCAGGTCACCGGAAACTACGGTCACACCGCCGTCGGCGGTCGGCGGCTGGTCCTGGAAGATCACCGTCGCGTAGTACGGCCCCTCGTCGAAGTTGAAGAACTCGACCACGAACCGGCACCCCTGATGCGGGTTGTTGTCCGGCGGCCCGCTGCCGACATCGACGCCGTTGATCTTGATCGTGCCGTTGTTCCCCGGCGGATCGGCCGCCACAGCGGCGGGCACGCCACCCCCTGCACCAGCCTCTATACCAGGAGGTACGGCGTACCCGCTCGGCTGCACGAGCATCGTCGCGGCACCGACCAGTACCGTAATCACCCCGGCCACTGCCGCAACCCCGGCAGCGCGACCCCCGTTGACGGCCATCCCCAGTCACCTGTCCTACCACCGGTCGTACCTTGGGCAACAGCAGCACTATGCGCCTCTGGTTGCCTGAATCAACCAATCGCAAACATGACAACGGGAGACTCGGTTGCCTCAGGCATAGACCGTGCGCTGCGTCAGGCGTGTGCCATGCGGTGGATGATGACGATCGCCGAGTCGTCGCCGGGCCCTCCCGCGGTCGCGACCAGCTCGGCGGCGGCGCCCTCGAACCCCTGCCCCACGAGCCGCTCCGCATGCCCGGCCAGCCGGTCCGTTCCGCGGCCGATGTCCTGCCGTGGCGTCTCGACCATCCCGTCGCTGTACAGGAACAGCGCATCCCCCAGCTTCAGCTGCCCGTGGTTCACCTCGAACTCGGGCGACTCCACCAGCCCGAGCAACGGCCCGTCCGCATCCCGCGTCTGCCACCGGCCCGACCACGCGTCGAACTGGATCGCCGGCGGATGCCCGGCCGTCCGTACGTCGAACTCGCCCGTGCGCAGGTCCAGCACCACATGCACCACGGTCGCGAAGTCGTCGTCCCACTCCTGCCGCCGGATGTAGCGGTTGGCGGAGGTCAGGAACTCTTCCTCCGGTACGACGCCCAGCAGCCCACCGAATGCTCCGGACAGCAGCAGGGCCCGGGTACCGGCGTCGATGCCCTTGCCGGAGACGTCGACCAGCGCGACCTCGAGGACCTCGTCGTGCACCGTCGAGACCACGAAGTCACCGGAGAACGACGACCCACCGGCGGACTGGATCGCGACCTCGACCCGCCAACCGGGCGGCAGCGTCGGCAGCTCGCCTTGTGCGGTGAGTGTGTCCCGCAGCTCCATCAGCATCGACTCGCCCCGTGTACCGGGGACGCCGAGCCGGCTGCGCACCTTGGCGCTCTGGATCATGATCCAGCCGACCATCAGCAGCACCAGCACGAAGCCGACGCGCGGCAACGTGAACCCACGCGACAGCACGACGAACGAGCCGAACGCCGCGGTGATACTCGTCAGACCGACCAGCTCGCTGGTGGTCAGCAGAACACCGCCGACCACCAGCGGCACGATCAGGAACGACACCGGCACCAGCGTCGACCAGGCGAGACACGCGATCGAGGTCACCAACTGCACCAGGACCAGCGCCGCGAACGCGACCCGGTGCGAGCGGCGCGCGCGGCGGCCTACCCGGCGCGCCAGCATCTCGGCGCGGCGGCCGACGCGACGTATCGGTGCGAGACCGCCGAGCTTCTTCATGGTGTGAAGAAGATAACGGTACTAGCCGGTCCGCGCATCAATTCGCAACACAACCGAAGGTCGTCAGCTCTTGCGCGTGAGACCGGTTCGCTGGCACTTGGGGCACCAGAACAAGTTACGGCCTGCCAGGATCTTCGTGCGGATCACCGACTGACACACGTAGCACCTCTGTCCCTGCCGCCGGTAGACGTACACCTCACCGCCATGGTCGTCCTTGCGCGGGTCACGGCCCATCGCCTCCGGTGTGTGGTCGTCGGCGACCGTGTCGATCCGCCCGGTCTCCACGCCGTACTTCATCAGCGCGAGCAGGTCGTCCCACATGCCCTGCCACTCACGCTTCTTGACCACGTTCCCCGGCGTCATCGGGTTCAGCTTGGCCCGGAACAGCACCTCGGCGCGGTACACGTTGCCGACACCGCTGAGCACGTCCTGGTTCATCAGCAGCTGCCCGATCGGCAGCTTGCTACGGTGGATCCGGTTCCATGCCAGGTCCGGATCCGCGTCGTCACGCAGCGGGTCCGGACCGAGCCGGCCGAGCAGCTTGTCGCGTTCCGCGTCGGTGATCACCTCGCACACGGTCGCGCCGCGCAGGTCGGCGTACGACGTGGCGTTCTGCAGCCGGAGCCGCACCTGGCCGACCGGTTCCGGGACCGGTGCGGGCCGGATGTCCATCTTGCCGATCAGGCCGAGGTGGATGTGCAGCCAGCCGGCGCCCTCGAAGTCGGCGAGGAAGTGCTTGCCGTGCGCCTCGGTCTGGCGCAGTACGTGCCCGTCGAGCAGCGCAGCGCCGTCGGCGAACCGCCCCTGCGGGCTGGACGCGCGGACCACCCGCCCGCCGAACGCGTCCCAGACGTCGTTGGCGAGCCGGTGCAGCGTGTGACCTTCAGGCATGATTCCTCGTATGGGGACGACCAACAGTTCCGGGGCGGGTGGTTCAGCGGCGGGTGGTTCTGGGGCGGGCAGTTCTGGGGCGGGCGGTTCCGGTGGGGCCAAGGGCGGCCGGACGGCACCGCCGACGCCGGCGGTGGTCGGCATCGGACGGAGCATGCGGGCGCGGGACGTCTCGCGGCCGCGTCAGCCGGTCACCCGGCGCCCGGTGGTGCCGGCCGAGGCCCCCGAAACCGGCGGGACCAAGAAGACCGGCACGGGCGATCCGGACCGCCCCGATCAGCGCACCGCCGACCTGGGCGGCACCGATCACAGCGGCACCGACCAGGGCTGCACCGATCAGGGCTGCACCGATCAGCGCAGGGGCGGCAGCTCACCCGTCGACTCGTAGCTGGACAGCATCTCGATCCGTCGCGTATGCCGCTCCTCTCCGGAGTACTCCGTCGCCAGGAACGTCTCGACGAACCCGGTGGCCTCCTCCTGAGTGTGCATCCGGGCGCCGACGCTGATCACGTTGGCGTTGTTGTGCTCGCGGCCGAGCCGGGCGGTGTCGGTGCTCCAGGCCAGGACCGCCCGGACACCCTTCACCTTGTTCGCGGCGATTTGCTCGCCGTTGCCGGAGCCGCCGATGACGATGCCCAGACTGCCCGGCTCGTCGACCACCGCCTGGCCCGTGCGCAGGCAGTACGGCGGGTAGTCGTCGACGGCGTCGTACACGTGCGGACCGTGGTCCTCGACGTCGTGTCCGGCAGCCGTCAGGTGCTGCACCAGGTGGTTCTTGAGTTCGAAGCCGGCATGGTCGGAGCCGATGTGCACTCGCATGAGCGGCAGCCTAGTTCCCGTGGTCAGGACGGCGGACGCCACCCGGTACGGTCAGCTCGGCGGTCAGCTTCGTCACCGCGGCGCAGGCGTCCTCGTACGGCGTACCGCTCGGGTGCAGCGTGTACACCGCGACGATGCTCCGGTCGTTCGGCCCTACTGTGCCGGTGGTGTGCAGCGCATCGTTGACCAGGTCGACCAGAGCCTCGGGTTTCGCCCGGTCGGACCGGTACCCGCTGGACCCGTGGAACCCGGACCAGCCCTGTTTGATGCTGAAACCGTCCGCGAAGACCGACGGAATCCCGAAGAACTGGTCGAACCCGTCCGTCCCGTACTGCGTCGCTCGATGCAGGTTGCCCAGGACGAAATCGCGGACCGGTGGCGGCGCGTCCTCCAGCAGGTGCCGGTAGATCCGCACGGTGTCGGCGGCGGTGATCGCGACGTACCCCCAGAACCCGGGGTGCGTGGGCGGCGGCCCGGCGGTGTGGGTCAGGCCGAGCCGCTCGACCATCCGGTCCACGATCGCCGCGCCGCCCAACTGGTCCCAGAAGTGACTGGCCGCGTCGTCGTCGCTGCTGCGCAGCATCACCTCGAGGCGCTCACGATCCGCGGGCGGTACGTCGTACTGCGGCGCGCGAACGTCGAGATAGTCCAGCGCGATCAGCAGTTTCACCACCGACGCGGACCGGAACCGATGGTCCGCGTCGTGCTGGTGGACGAACTGCCCGGTCTGGCGGTCGAACACGGCGATGCCGGCGGCCAAGGTCATCGGGAAACCCACTCACTACTTGGATCGGTCATGAGTGAGTAACTTTCACCGCGCGGGTCGCTGGAGGGCAACCCCTGAATTGTCAGTCGAAGATGGGCCCGCGGTCGCGGGTCCGCTTGATCTCGAAGAAGCCCTCGGTGCCGGCGACCAGGCGGACGCCGTCCCAGAGCTTGCCGGCCGCCTCACCCTTGGGCGCCGGCGTCACCACCGGGCCGAAGAACGCGGTGCCCTCGACGGAGATCACCGGCGTACCGACGTCCATGCCGACGAGCTCGATGCCGGCCTGATGCGACTTGCGGACCGCGTCGTCGTAGCGGTCGGTGTCGGCCGCCTCGATCAGCGACGCCGGCAGCCCGACCTCGGCAAGCGCCTCCTTGACCACATCACCCTTGCCGTCGCCGATTCCGCGGCCCTGGACATGGATGCGGGTGCCGAGCGCGGTGTACAGCGGCAGCAGCACCTCGTTGCCGTGCGCCTGCTCGGCCGCGATCAGAACGCGCACCGGGCCCAGCAGATTGGCCAGATTCGCCTTGTACTTCGGGTCGAGGTCGTCGCGACCCTCGTTCAGGACGGACAGGCTCATCACGTGCCACGTCGTCGTCACGTCCCGTACCCGCTCGACCTCGAGCATCCATCGAGACGTCATCCAGGCCCAGGGGCAGGCGGGGTCGAACCAGAAATCCGCGGAGGCAGTCATATTCACCATCATACAAAGTTGAAGGAACACAGATACCGACTCGGTATCCAATACCCAATGTCGGGGGGAAACCCTCGGCGAACGCCGGTGCCAGGTGCATAGGATGCCGACATGCCTGGAACCAACCTGACGCGCGACGAGGCGCGTTCCCGTGCGGGTGTGGTCAGCGACGTCAGCTACACCGTCGAACTCGATCTCGCCAACGCCCCGACCGGCGCTCCGACCTTCCCGTCGGTGACCACTATCACGTTCACCGGCGAGGCCGGCGCGAGCACGTTCGCCGACCTGATCGCGGACAAGGTCCGCACGGTCACGCTGAACGGCGTGGAACTCGACCCGGACACCGTGTACGACGGCGCGCGCATCCAGCTGGACGGACTCGCGGAGCGCAACGAGCTCACCGTGGTCGCGGACTGCCTGTACTCACGGACCGGTGAAGGGCTGCACCGCTCGGTCGACCCGGCCGACAAGGAGACCTACCTCTACACCCAGTTCGAGGTGCCGGACGCGCGCCGCGTGTTCGCCACCTTCGAGCAGCCCGACCTCAAGGCTCCGTTCACCTTCACTGTCTCCGCGCCCGCGCGCTGGGTCGTCATCTCGAACGCCCCGACCCCCGAGCCCACGCCGTACACCGGCGAGAACGGCGAGGAGCTGGCCCGCTGGGACTTCCCGCCGACCGAGCGGATCTCGACGTACATCACCGCGGTCGTCGCGGGCCCGTACCACGTGGTCACCGATGTGTACGAGGGCGAGCACGGGTCGTACCCGCTGTCGCTGCTGTGCCGTCCGTCGCTGAAGGACGCGCTCGACGTCGACGACCTGTTCGAGGTCACCAAGCAGGGGTTCGCGCTGTTCGAGAAGGCTTTCGGGACGCCATACCCGTTCCACAAGTACGACCAGGCGTTCGTCCCCGAGTACAACATGGGCGCGATGGAGAACGCCGGCTGCGTGACGCTGCGCGACGAGTACCTGTTCCGCAGCCGGACCACGCACGCGGAGATGGAAGCGCGCGCCAACACCGTCCTGCACGAGCTGGCGCACATGTGGTTCGGCGACCTGGTCACAATGACCTGGTGGGACGACCTGTGGCTGAACGAGTCGTTCGCCGAGTGGGCCAGCCACTGGGCGCAGGTGGTTGCGACCGAGAAGTACAACGACGCGTGGACGACGTTCTGCAACGCCCGCAAGAACTGGGCGTACCGGCAGGACCAGCTGCCGTCGACGCACCCGATCGCGGCCGACATGATCGACTTCCACGCGGTCGAGGTGAACTTCGACGGCATCACCTACGCCAAGGGCGCGTCGACGCTGCGCCAGCTGGTCGCCTTCGTCGGTGAGGACACCTTCGTCGCCGCGCTGAAGGAGTACTTCCACGACCATGCGTTCGGCAACACCGAGCTGGCCGACCTGCTGAAGCCGCTGGAGAAGGCGTCCGGCCGCGACCTCGACGACTGGACCGAGCGCTGGCTGCGGACCGCGGGGGTGAACACGCTGCGCGCCGACTTCGCCGTCGATGCCGAGGGCGCGTTCACGTCGTTCGCGATCGAGCAGACCGCCGCCGAGAAGTTCCCGGTCCTGCGGCCGCACCGGCTCGCCGTCGGCCTGTACCGGCGGACCGACGCCGGCCTGGTCCGCACCGAGCGGTTCGAGGTGGACATCGACGGACCGCGCACGGAGCTCCCCGAGCTGACCGGCGCGACCCAGCCGGACCTGGTGCTGCTGAACGACGACGACCTCACCTACGCCAAGATCCGGCTCGACGAGCGGTCCCGGGCCACGCTGGTGGAGTCGATCGACCAGCTCACCGAGTCGTTGCCACGGGCCCTCGCCTGGGGCGCCGCCTGGGACATGACGCGGGACGCCGAGATGCCGGCCAGCCAGTACGTCGGCATCGTGCTGCGCGGCATCCGCGCCGAGACCGACCTGACCGGCGTCCGCTCGCTGCTGAACCAGGCGAGCAGCGCGATCAACCAGTACGCCGCCCCGCAGAACCGGCCCGCCTTGCGCGCGCAGTTCGAGGAGGCGCTGGCCGGTCTGGTCGCCGACTCCAAGCCGGGCAGCGACCACCAGTTGGCCTTCGTCCGGGCGTACAGCTCGGCTGTGTTCTCGGACGCCGGCGCCGACCGGCTGGCCGGCTGGCTCGAGGGACGCGACCTGCCGGAGGGCCTGGTCGTCGACACCGACCTTCGCTGGACGCTGATCGTCGCCCTCGCCCGGCTCGGCCGGATCGGCGCGGCCGAGATCGACGACGAGCTCACCCGCGACACCACGATCACCGGTCAGGAGCGGGCCGCGCAGGCCCGCGCCGCCCGGCCGACCGCGGAGGCGAAGGAAGAGGCCTGGCGGATCGCCGTCGAGTCCGAGGACACCCCGAACGAGACGCAGTTCCGGACCATCCTCGGCTTCCAGCAGCCGGGTCAGGAGGACCTGCTGCGGCCGTACGTCGAGAAGTACCTGGCGGCGGCCAAGGACGTGTACACCCGGCTCGGCTCCTCCATGGGCGAGAACGTGCTCGTCTACCTCTCGCCGCGACACCTGGCCGACCAGGCGGCGCTGGACGCGCTGACCGGCTGGCTGGCCACGGAGTCCGCGTCGGTCGACGCGCCGACCCTGCGGTACGTCACCGAGGCCCAGGCCGACCTGACGCGCGCGATCGCCGCCCAGGCCACGGACGCGTCAGCCGCGTGATCTGGGCTTGATCTGGGCTCGATCTGGGCTCGATCTGGGCTTGAGCGACCTGCGCGACAGGGCCGGTCTCGGGATGAGACCAGCCCTGTCGCGTTGGACCTCACCGTGCGGTAAGACTGGGTCGGTGCCCGCCTCTGATCCCGCCCTGGCCGGTGCGGCCGCCGTTGCGCTGACCGGCCTCGCAGATGCGTACCGACCGCGCCCGATCACGCCGCTGATGCCCTGGCGCTACCGCAACCGCCTGGTGAAGCCGTACGTCGTCACCGCGCGCGGACGGCAGTGGGACGACCACATGGTCGACCTCGCCCGCGGGACCGCCACCCGGCAGCTCGAGTTCGACGACGCGATGGGCGCGGCCGGGCTCGGTGTCGTCGTCCTGCACCTGGCCGACGACCACATCTCGCTGGTGGTGCAGAGCTGGGCCCGGGAATTCCACTCCAGGCTGAGCATCTTCAGCGGCATGGACGTCGAGGACCTCCGGCCGGCGCCACTCGGTCTCGGCCCGTCCGTCTGGGAGCAGGAGGTTCTCCAACACGAGCGCACGGCGTACGTGAACCACATCCTGTCGGGTGACGTCGATGTCGACGCCTGGCTCGACGACGTCCTCGACACCCGCCCGGCGCCGCGGGGCGACGGGATTCCGTCCGGTACCTGAGCCGGTCCGGACAGTGCGGATCAGCGAGTGTCCGACCGCGTTCGGTGACCGCTGCCGCACGCTCGTAGGCGGACGGTGAGGGGCCGTGCGCGGTGCGCGATCTCTTTCTGCAGAAGGAGATTCTTGCCACCTGAGGAACGCTCACTTCTGCGCGGGTTCGGTTTAAGCTGCACCGGTTGAATCCATCAGGGTTGTCTGGGGAGGGGCCCTTGCCGTGACACGCGTCGACCACCGGAAGCCGCCCGCCCGGGCTGCCCGGAGACAGCAGCGGGAACGCGCCGGACGCACGCCGCGACCGCACAAGGCGAAGCGTTCCCGCGGTGCGATCGGTGCGGCGGTCGCGGTCGGCCTGGCGATGGTCGCGGCGTTCGCGTTCGTCCTCACCCGGGGTCCGGCGAACGAGGCACCCGCCGACGGGCTGCAACTGGGTTCGGGCACGGACAACGGCGCAGCCGCCCCACCGGCACCGTCGACCACGGGTCCCGAGACCAAGGCCGATCGGCAACCGCCGTCGGCGACCGCGCCCAAGACGACGCCCAAGGCTCAGGTCACGACAACGACCGTCGACACCGGGCCGACCTCGCCGAAGTTCAAGCGCGGGCAGTGGATCGCGATGCTGGACAAGTACCCGGCCGACGCGGGCGACATGGCAAAGGCCACTGCGGAGAAGATCACGCGGGCCGGCATTCCGGCGAAGGCCATGCTGGTCGACGGGCAGTACCCCGGCCTGACCACCAGTTCGCTGACCCCGCTCACCGGGACGTGGGTGATCTACCTCGGCCCGGGAACGTCGTCGGAGCAGATTCTCGATCTGTGCCTGGACCCGCGCACGCAGGCGGCGTACCAGAGCGCGTGCCCGACCTACGAGCCGGCGGCCGGCTGAGCGACAGCCTCGGGCCGAGGTACGACGTCGGTCGCCAGCCGCGCGTGCAGATGTGAGTCGTGGCGCTGGCCGGTCGGCTCGACGTAGTAGTCGCGCAGCACGCCCTCGAGCTGAAATCCGGCGCGTACCGCGACCCGGCACGACCCTGCATTGACCAGCGAATGGTCGAGCGAGATCCGGTGCAGCCGCAGCCCGTCGGAGGCGAAGCCCCACCGCGCGGCCACATCGAGCGCGCGAGCACCCAGCCGACGACCGCGAGCCGCCGGGCTCACCCAGTACGCCGCGACCGCCTGATCGGGAACGCGGTGGACGTCCCGCAGCGTCACGCTGCCGAGCACCTCGTCGCTCTGCGCGTCGGCGACCGCGAAGACCGCATTGCCGCGCGCCCAACTGTCGATGCGCGGCTCGAGCCAACGGCGGGCGCGCTTGTCCGCCGGCGAACTGATGACAGCGGTCCCGGCGGTCCAGCGCAGGATGCCCGGGTCCTGCAGCGCCCGGTCCACCGCTGCTTCGTCCGCCGCCACGAACGGGCGCAGTACGACGTCGCCCAGCTCGATGCGGTGCGGGTGGAGGGCCGCGGCCACGGTCAGAGCTTGTGCGGCTCGTCGTTCGCGTGCAGCAGCGGCGGCTGGTGGGCGTGCGTCCCCAACTGCTGGACACCGGTCACCAGGCCACCGGTCAGGTCACCGGCCGCGAACGACGTCTGCATCGTCAGTGCCGCCAGACCGGCCGAGGCGTCCGACAGCTGCCGACGGGCCACCTCGCCGGTAACGATCTCCAGCCGCCGGCCGGCCGGGTCGACGTACACCAGGACGCTGCGGTCCGGGTCGTCGAGCTCGTTCAGCAACTCGATCGCGAACGGGCGGGTCTCCGAGTCCGCGCCGCCGACGTACACCGAGAAGTGCAGACCGGACGCCTCCTCGGCGTTCCGGACCGCGCGCTCGATGTCGTGGAGCTGATCCGGGGTGAACGCGTCACCAGCTGGCACTTGCGCCTCCGAGCGTGCGGGCGACGCCGGTCTCGGCGGTCGCGGTGGCACCCGGTGCACTGGTCAGTTCAGGCAGCTCGGGCAGATGGGCCGGGTCCGGCTTGGTCGCCGACGGTCCGTTGATCCACACCGGCGGCGCCCACCACGACAGCCCCGGGCGGTACCGCGGCCCTTTCGCGATCGACGGCGCGAACACCAGCAACGCCAGCACCGCCACCACCAGCACAGGAATCCCGACGAACACCAGCACCGTGTGTCCGGACAATTCGACAATCACATCCCGAAGCCTAGTACGCCCACCACGTACCACGGCGGCCGCCCCGGGCAGGGACGGCCGCCGCGCTCCGGCAGCGGGTGGGCCGTGTCAGCAGCCGCCGCAGTTGTAGTAGGTGATGTCCCAGTGGTTGCCCTCGTCGGCGTAGATGTTGCCCGCGCCGGAACGCCACTGGGCGGCGCCGTCGCCGCGGTTGGCGATCCGGGTGAAGGTGTTGCGGATGTAGTTGCCGACGCACGTGTACTTCGAGATGTCGACCTTGTACCCGTTCCAGTGGCTGTAGGTCCCGCTCGCGTGCCCGGTCTCGGTGCCACCGGTGACGTTGACCGCGCAGCCGCTGGCGGTCTTCAGCGTGCGGACGCCGTACACCGTGCTGTCGTTGATCTGCGTGAACGACGTACACGTGGGGTTGTTCCGGTCCGAGCAGCCGCCGCTGGACGACCAGGTGACGCCGGCGGCGCGGAAGATCGACGTCGCCTGTGCATGGGTGAGCTTGGTGAGCGCGGACGCCTGCTCGACGGCGACCACACCGGGCAGCAGGCCGACGACGACAGCGGCGAGTGGGACCAGGACACGACGGAGCAACGACTTCATGGGGACACTCCTTGAAATATGGGGCGGTTATTTCAAGGAGTGCCTTCCCAGGAAACATATTCACGAAACGTGAGGTTGAATTAGAAACTGACGTCCGAGCACTGGTAGAAGGCGTTGCCGGTGTCGGCGATGGTCCAGACCGCGAGGATCATGTGCCGCCCGGTCCGGCCGGTCGGGATCGTGCCCGGATGGGCCACGTCGTTCGGCGGGCGGGTGCCGTTCATGGTGACGGTGAGGAACGGCTGCAGGTCGAGCGCGGACCGCGTCAGCGGCTGCGTCGGATCCCAGCCCTGCTTGGTCAGGTAGTACTTGAAATCGGTCGTCGAATGCGGCGCGGTCAGGTGCCACGTGAACGTGAACCCCTGTCCGCCCTGCAACGGCGTCGCCGGCCAGGTCCCGCCGCGCTGATCGTCCAGCTCGGCGAACTGATCCAGCCCCGCCGAGCAGAGCCTCCCATCCGCGGGACCGGTCTGCGGGAACCCCTTGGGGCCTTCCACACTCTGCGGCTCCCACTGGATCTGCCCGCAGCCGGTGACGGCTCCGGATTGACAGTTCTTGGCCCGGCTGACCGGCCCGGTGGTGTACCCGTGGCCGTACGCGAGCGGAACCGACGTGGTCACTGTCAGAGCGAGCGCTCCGACGGCAACCCCGAGCATGCTGATCGCTCTTCGTCGCAGCATGCGATCTCCTTCCACTGTTGGGGCGGTGGACAGCGAAGGAAGGGCGCCTCTCCCGCTAAATAGAAAACAACCGTTCCAATCTATTGTCAACGGTTTGTAGGCAACTGACCACACACTGCAATCAATCCCTCCGGAAACCGCTCCGGCGTGATCAAGGCGTGTCAGCTCAACAGGACGTGTCTGACGACAGGTAGTGCAGTTGAGCGTGAATCGCTCCCCGCGTACACCGTCTCACGGATGCACTACCTATCGAGAGTGCACACCGACCGCCGGTCAGAGGTTGAGCGCTCCGATGAGCCGGCGGAGGCGGTGGTTGTTGGGCAGGTCCTCGATGAGGAGAGACTCGCCGTGGGGACCGCCCAGCGGGACTCGCCAGTTCGGGTACTCGTCAGTGGTGCCGGGCTGGTTCTGGGTACGGCGTTCGCCGACGGCGTCGGTCAGCGCGACACCGACCAGCTTCGCGGGTGTGTGCGCGACGTACCGATGCAGCGCCTCGATGATGCGTTCGACATCCCCGTCGGTGTTGCTCAGCAGGTGACGTTCACGCAGCGCGTTGAGCCACGCGTCGCGGTCCGCCTCGTCGACGGCGAGCTCCTCCTCGACAGGTCTCGTCAACAGGCCCAGGCGGTTCCGCAGCTCCACGTGGTCGCCGGCCAGGTAGCCGGCCGTCGGCGGCAGGTCGTGCGTGGTGACCGTGGCGAGACACAGTTCCCGCCACCGCTCCGGCGCCAGTGGCTTCCCGTTGGCGTCACGCTCGAACCAGAGCACCGACGTCCCGAGGATGCCGCGCTCGGTGAGGTAATCGCGCACCCAGGGCTCGACGGTCCCCAGGTCCTCGCCGATCACGGTCACGCCGGCACGCTGTGCCTCCAGCACGAGGATCCCGACCAGCGCCTCGTGGTCGTACCGCACATACGTCCCCTCGGTCGGCCGCTCCGGCGAAGTCACCCACCACAGCCGGAACATCCCGAGGATGTGGTCGATGCGCAGTCCGCCCCCGTGGCGCATCACCGCACGCACCAGGTTCCGCCAGGCGGCATAGCCCGTCTCGGCGAGCGCGTTGGGCCGCCACGGCGGCTGCGACCAGTCCTGTCCCTGCTGATTGAACGCGTCCGGCGGCGCTCCCACGTGGATGTTCGGCGCGAGTACGTCCTGCAGCGCCCACGCGTCAGCGCCGTCCGGGTGCACACCGACAGCCAGGTCGTGGACGACGCCCAGCGACATGCCGGCCGCTTTCGCGCGCGCCTGGGTTCGGGCCAGCTGCTCGTCGAGCTGCCACTGCAGCCAGCAGTGGAACTCCACCGCGTCCGGGTTCTCGTTGCGGAAGGTCGCAACAGCCGGAGCGCCCGGGTCCTGCAGCTCTTCGGGCCACTTGCTCCACTCCGGACCGTGGACATCGGCGATCGCCGCCCAGGTCGCGAAGTCGATCAGCCCCTGCCCCTCCCGGTCGCAGAACGCACCGTACTCGGCGATCCGCCCCACGCTCGGCTGCACCCGGAACAGCAGCTGCAGTGCCTCGCGCTTGGTCGCCCACACCGTGTCCCGGTCGAGCGCCGTGGAGTCCTCGCTCAACGCGCGCGCCTGCAGCGCCAGCGTCCGTACCCGATCCCGCTCCGCCGGGGCGAGATCGCCGTACTCGTCGATGTCCTCGATCCGCAGGTAGATCGGGTTCGCGAAACGCCGCGACGCCGGGAGGTACGGCGAGGGCTCCATGCGGCCTGCCAGCTCGGCCGCGTGCAACGGGTTCACCAGCACGAAGCCGGCGCCCAGGTCGTGTGCCGACCACGCAGCCAGGTCGGCCAGGTCGTGCAGATCACCGATACCCCAAGAACGCCGCGAGCGAACGGAGTACAGCTGCAGCACCCAGCCCCAGGTCCGGTGCAGTTTCTCCGGCTCCAGCTTCGCGGGCGTGACGATCAGCGTGCTTGTAGAAACCTCCGGACTGCCTCCGACACGCGCGCACAGCCGGTGGTACCCCACCGGGAGATCCCCCGGCAGCTGGAACGTCGCCTCACCGACCTGGACGCCGTCGACCCACTCCGGCTCCACCCAGTGGTCCTGCTGCGGGATGTCCCGGCGCTGGCCGCCGTCCTCGAGGTCGACCCACACCTCCGCCGTCGAGCCGTGCGGCAGGTGGACCGGGAACCAGGGCGTCCAGCCGGAGCGCATCACCACGGTCGGCGGCAGCGTACGGCGCCAGCGCGCCTGCTGGTGCTCCGCGAGGGCGAGGGCGGCTTTTTCGGGCGTGGACGCGTCGACACCGAGTGCCGCGAGGACGTGGGCGACGACCTCGCTGGAGACGATCACGTGCTCGCCCTGCCAGTTCCAGTACTCCGTCGCCACGCCATGGGCAACCGCTAGCTCGACAAGGGCCGGAGTGGGAGCAGTCACCTCAGCGAGTCTGCCGTATCAACCGCGTCCGTAGCCAAACGGCGCGCGCCGGATCACTCGTCGGACCCGCCACGCCGGCTGAGGATCAGCACGGCCAGCAGCAGCACCGCACTGGCGATGACGAGCCCGATGGCCACCCCAGCCAGGTTGCGGGTCAGCTGGAACAGGGCGATCGGCCAGATCACCAGAAGAATCGCGCAGCCCACCACGAGGTACGCCGACCGCCGCGTCCGCCCGTACGCCACCAGCAGCGCCGCGGGGCCCGCCGTACCGACGGCCAGCGCCATGATCTCGCCGCGTTCCTGGACGAGCCAGCACACCGACGAACTGAATGTCGCTGCTCCGGCGAGTGACCAGGACGTCACCTGATCGCGCACCAAACCGAGCATCGCGAGCACGAACGCGACCACGATGAACCCGGTCCCGGCGATGCCGGCGCTGTTCGGGGCGGCTCCGGTGTCCGGAGTGAGGACATCCGCCGTGATCACCAACACACCGACCGCCAGGATCCCGAACGTTGCCACCAGCAACGAAGGCCCTTGCAGCCAGTACACCCCGGCGGCGACCAGACCGAGCGCGACCGCGACGCCGACGACCCGGCCGGTCGGCCCCTCGATCGCCACGTAGATCGCGAACCCGGCCACGCAGCAGCCCAGCGCCGCGAGCGCCGAACTCAGCTGCTCGCGGCGACGCACCAGCGCGAGCACGACCGCGGCGCCGAGCAGTACGACGGCGGCCGTGGTCGCGGTGGAGACCCGCGCGGCGCGGCCCATCTCACCCCAGTTCGCCAAGGTCAGGAGCGCGACCGCGCCGAGGAGCAGCGCACCGCCGATGTAGCCGAGCACCTCGACCAGCGCGCTCGTGTGCGCCGCCAGCGACGGCCGCTCGACCTTGGCCGGCTCCGGCGTGGCGGGCTCGGCGTACGGACGGGGTCGCCCTGGGTCGGCGAGCGCCGCCTCGATCTCGGCGTCGGCGGCGTCCCGGATGGAGTCGGCCTGGTACTGGCGCAGCACACCAGCACTCACGAGCCTCAACAGCTCGTCGTCCAGGCGGCTCGACATGCGATCGCTTCTCCTTGTCAGCCCTACTAGCATCGGGCGGCGAGATGCCTATTCTGACCAGCTACCTTGCGTCCTTGCACAGTCACCCCCTGTTTTCGTCGCTGCTGAGCCTGCCGGAGGCGTTCCCAACGTTCTTCCGGATGGGCAACGACGGCAAACTCGAGGTGACCGATCAGGTCGTGGTCGTGCCGGCCCGGATCGCCGGCCTGATCATCGGGTTCTTCCTGCTGCGCTGGCTGCTGCACAAGGTCATCCGCCGGTTCGCGCGGCGGACCGGTAACGGTGCCGTGGCCGGGGTACTGGCGCGGTCCAAGATCGGCCAGGGCTTCGTCGAGAACACGCTGGCGACCGAGCGCCGGGCGCAGCGCGCCGAGACCATCGCCTCGCTGCTGTGCAGTGCGGTCACGATCGTGCTGACCGCGGTCCTGGTGGTGATGGTGCTCGCCGAGCTCGGCTTCAACGTGCTGCCGGTGATCGCGTCCGCGAGCATCATCGGCGTGGCGCTCGGCTTCGGCGCCCAGACGCTGGTGAAGGACTTCCTGGCCGGCGTGTTCATGATCTTCGAGGACCAGTACGGCGTCGGCGACCTGATCGACATGGAGAAGGCGACCGGCGTCGTGGTCGCGGTCGGGCTGCGGATCACCACGCTGCGGGGTGCGGACGGCACCACCTGGTACGTCCGCAACGGCGAGGTCCTTCGGGTTGGCAACATGACCACCCGCGACCCGAACAGCGCAGGCTCCTCGGGTGTCGGCTCCGGCGCCGAGAAGGAAGAGGAGACCAAAGACGAGCTGACCAGGGCCGAGGAGTCCGGCGCCGTCGAGTCCCAGACCGCCGAGAACGCCGCGACGCAGGACGAGCGCCGCGCCTGACCGCTGCTGACACCCATAAGGACGAGAACGCCTCCCGCGCGCACGGCACGGGAGGCGTTGTCAGGTACGGCGGTCAGGCGGTGAAGGTGACGTCCAGCGTGATCGTCGTACCGGTGAGCGCCTGCGAGACCGGGCAGTTCTTCTTCGCGCCCTCGGCGAACTCGGCGAACTCGTCCGCGGTCAGGCCCGGGACGTTGCCGTTCACCGACAGCTTGATGCCGGTGATGCCCTCGCCCGGCTGGAAGGTCACGTCGGCCTGGGTGTCGAGCGACGCCGGCGGGTTGCCGGCCTGGGCCAGCGCGTGCGACAGAGCCATCGAGTAGCAGGCCGCGTGCGCGGCGCCGAGCAGCTCCTCGGGGCTGGTCCGGCCGCTGGCCTCCGGCTCGGTGCGGGCAGCCCAGGTCACGTCGAAGGAGCCGAGCGCGGACGACTCCAGGGCGACCTTGCCGCCGCCTTCGAGCAGCGAGCCTTCCCAGTGGGCCTTCGCGGTGCGGGTAGCAGCCATACTCGTTCTTTCTCCTTATGCAGAAGTGTCAGCGGCCGGACACGTCGATCGCGCCCGGGTACTGCGGTTCGTCGGTGTTCACCATGCTGTGCGCGGCCATCACCATGTAGCGCCAGATCTCCTCGTCCCGCTCCGGGTCCAGGGCGATCTCGTCGAGCGCGGCCCGCATGTGGCCGAGCCAGCGGTCCCGTGCGCTCGGGGTGACGGCGAACGGGGCGTGCCGCATCCGCAGCCGGGGGTGCCCGCGCTGCTCGGAATACGTCTTGGGGCCGCCCCAGTACTGCTCCAGAAACATCCGGAAGCGCACCTCGGCCGGGCCGAGGTCCTCCTCCGGGTACATCGCGCGCAGTTCGGGGTCGGCGGCGACACCGCGGTAGAACGCGGCCACCAGCCGGTGGAAGGTGTCCGCCCCACCGACGGCGTCGTAGAAGCTCTGCTGCTCAGTCATCTCGCTCCTAGGGTATGTCGCCCGATCCCACGCCGTAGCGAGCAGGTGCCCGCCGAGTGCCGCGCAGTAGGTGTGGGATCGGGCACCATGCCCGCGTGTCTGCGGTGGTCTCGAGGTGCAGTCAGGCGGTCTCGAGATGCTTGACCAGGGCTGTCCGTTCGGCGTCGTCGAGGGGACGCTTGGCGTGCGTCGTACCGTCCACAGCGACCAGTACGGACTCCGCCTTCGCGTACACCTCGTCGGCCCCGCCGCTGCGGTCCACGATGCGCGAGCCGAGCGTGTACGACGACGTACCGACGCCGGCCACCCACACGTCGACGTCGTACGGCGGGTGCCGCAGCAGCATCGGACGCAGGTAGTCGACGCTTTGCCTGACCAGCACGCACGGGTACTGCGCGAAGAAGTCGCCCGTCGTCTCCAGCAAGTGGCTCAGAAAGGCGATCCGCGCCTCCTGCAGGTAGTCGAAGTACCGCACGTTGTTGACGTGGTCGTAGGAGTCGATGTCGGACCACCGCACGAGCACGGGGTGACTGAAACTCATGCGCCCACCAGTTTCTCCAGGGCGGCGCGCTCGACCGGGGTGATCCGGCGCAGGCGGTTCGCGGCGAAGTCGAACGGGACCAGCTTGGTGGCGGCGTCGACATAGGTACGGCGTTCCGGCTCGGCGTCGAGGATCTCGTACCCGACCGTGAACGACGCCGCCTTGATCTCGCTGATCCACAGCTCGATCCGCACCGGCTCGGGCCGGAACCGCAGCGGCGCGCGGTACTGCACCTCGTGCCGGGCGACCAGCAGACCGGTCTCGAAGTTGTCGGCGCCGAGCTCCTTGGCGGTCCGGAACAGGAAGTCGACGCGGGCGTCCTGGAGGTAGTCGACGTACCGGCCGTTGTTGACGTGGCCGAGTGCATCCATGTCTCCCCAGCGCAACGGGCAGTGGTAGACGTGGCGATTTCTCATCCGGTGCTCGATTCTGGCAGCACCCACCGCCGCGGTCTGTGATCATCCACACGACGATCATGTCATCCGGGGTGCTTCCGGCGTGACGGACCGTGGGTAATGTCATCTCCGGCAGACCAGTGACCGATTGGAGTGGTAGATGAGCGCGCAGCGGGTGGCGATCGTGACCGGGGCGGCCCGGGGAATCGGCGCGGCTGTCGCGCAGCGTCTCGCCAAGGACGGGAACGCGGTCGCGGTCGTCGATCTCGACGAGGCGGCCTGCGCGCAGACCGTCACGGCGATCACCGAGGCCGGCGGCCGGGCGATCGGGGTCGGTGCCGACGTCAGCAAGTCCGACCAGGTCAGCGCGGCGGTCGAGCGGGTGGTGGCGGAGCTCGGCGCGCCGACGATCCTGGTCAACAACGCCGGCGTCCTGCGGGACAACCTGCTGTTCAAGATGTCCGAGGACGACTGGGACACGGTGATGGCGGTGCACCTCAAGGGCAGCTTCCTGATGTCGAAGGCCTGCCAGGCGCACATGGTCGAGGCCGGGTACGGGCGGATGGTCTTCCTCTCGTCGACGTCCGCGCTCGGCAACCGCGGCCAGGCGAACTACGCCTCCGCGAAGGCCGGCCTGCAGGGTCTGGCCAAGACGCTGGCGATCGAGCTGGGCAAGTTCGGCATCACCGCGAACGCGATCGCGCCGGGTTTCATCGAGACCGACATGACCGCGGCGACCGCGGCCCGGGTCGGCGTCGACTTCGAGGAGTTCAAGAAGGCGACGGCCGCGACGATCCCGGTGCAGCGGACCGGCAAGCCCGAGGACATCGCCGCCGCCGCTTCGTTCTTCTGCAGCGAGGAGGCCGGGTTCGTATCCGGCCAGGTGCTGTACGTCGCCGGCGGACCGCGGAACTGAGCCGGACCAGAGCAGACCAGAGCAGAACTGAGCGGACCTGAGGAGCCTGGCATATGCCGCAGACCTTCCACGGCGTCGACGAGGTGCTGCACGCCGTCGGCACCCCGCTCGGCGAGACCGAGTGGCTGGAGATCACCCAGGAGCAGGTGAACCAGTTCGCCGACGCGACCGGCGATCACCAGTGGATCCATGTCGACGTCGAGCGGGCCGCCCAGGGCCCGTACGGCGGCACGATCGCGCACGGGTACCTGACGCTGAGCCTGATCGCGCGCTTCGGCGACGAGTTGTTCAGCGTCGACGGTCTGACCGCGAAGCTCAACTACGGCGTCAACAAGGTCCGCTTCCCCACTCCGGTTCCGGTCGGCTCCCGCGTCCGCGCCGGCGCCTCGATCGCGAACGCGGTGCAAACCCCGGCCGGCGTCCAGGTCTCCCTCAACTGGGTGATCGAACTCGAGAACTCCACCAAGCCCGCCTGCGTCGCGGAAACGGTCGTCCTGCTGGTCCCGTGACGTGCTGCCCCCAGGTCGGAGCGGGCAGGTCGGAGCGGGCGGGTCAGAGCGGGCAGATCAGCACGGCGTGCGTCGCGATGCGGTGGTAGCCGAGCCAGTCGTTGACGGCCCGCATCGGGGCGTTGCCGTCGTAGTTGGCGGTGTACGCGCCCTGGACGCCGGCGCCGGCGGCGCGATGCAGCGCGGCGGCCTTGACCAATTTGGCGAGGCCCCGGCCGCGGTACTCCGGCATCGTCGACGTCATCTTCGACCAGATCTTGGTGTGATCGCCGAGGCTCATCGTGAATGCGACGACCTCCCCGCGGTACATCGCGGCCAGGCTCAGATCGAGGACTGTCTCGGGTGACTCCCAGACGCCGGCGAGCCAGTCGTCGTACGGCCGGGTGGCGATCTTCGCGTCGCCGGGCTTGGTGCGCTGGGCAACCATGTCGGCGGCGTACAGCAGTTCGGGCGCGACCTTGCTGAGCGGCACCAGGGCGACTTGGCTCGGCGCCTCGGGTTGCGGCGGCGCCTTGCGTGGATCGATCCCGGAGTACAGCACCTGGCGCGTCTGCCGGTACCCGAACCGGCTCGCCCACTCAACCGACTCCGGTTCGGCGAAGACCCGCGCCGTGGTCGCGCCCGCCGCCCGCAGCTCGTCGTGCGTTGCCTCCAGCAACCGTGTCCCGATCCCCCGGCGCCGGAACTCCGGGCGCACCAGCAGCCGCAGTTCCCCGTCCAGCGGGTCCGAGCCCGCGATCAGGCCGTACGTCGCCCAGCCCGCCAACTCGCCTCCGTCGAACGCCGCGAAGGTCCCACGCCCCGGCTCGTTGCCGCGCGCGAGCCGGCGGACCAACGCGCCCCGGGTGACCACCAGGTACGGCACCAGTTCGTCGTGCAGCGCGGCCGCCGCGTCCACGTCCCGCGGTTCCGCCGCCCTGATCTCCATCCGACAACTCCTTGGGCGCTCCAACGACAGTGAAGTTCCCCGGGAATCTAGCGTCCTTTCAGGCGCATACCGGAACTGAACCCATTACAGCTCTGTTTCAGAGGGACTTCAGCAGCCCCAGTTCGGTCTGCACCCTGCGGTACCCGAGCCAGCTGTTCACCGCGAGCATCGGCCCGTTCTCGTCGTCGTTGGAGGTGTACGCCGCGGTGATCCCAGCCGTTGCGGCGCGCCGCAACGCCGCCGACTTCACCACCTTCGCCAAGCCCCGGCCGCGGTACGCCGGCAGCGTGCCGGTCATCCCCGACCACATCCGGTCCTGGTCGGTCTCGACCATGCTGAACGCCACGATCGTGTCGCCGGCCGCCGCCGCGATGCTGAGCGACCTGTCGAGCGACGGGCTGTTCCAGATCTCGTCGAGCCACTGGTCGTACTCGACCGCGTCGAGCGGCGTGTCGCTCGGCTCGTCCGCGGTGACCACCACATCGGCCGTGTACACCGCGCGCGGGTCGACGGCGTCCAGGGCGACGAGCTCGATCCCGGCCGGTACCGGCGGCGGTTCGGGCAGGTCCTTCAGCTCGACGCCGGCGAAGTGCATCTTCCGCGTCCCGTCGTACCCGAGGTTGCGGGCGAACTCGAGGCCCTCGGGCTGCACGAACGCGCGCACGCGGACCGCGCCGACCTCGGTCAGGTGCTGGTGCAGCCGCTCGACGAGTTCGCTGCCGATGCCCTGCTCGCGATGATCCGGGTGTACGTAGAGGTCCAGCCAGCCCTGGCCGGGTTTGCTCGTCCACACGTTCAGCCCGGTCGCACCCCACGCAACGACGCGGTCCTCGACCTCGGCCACGAGCGGCAGGAAGCGTTCGGCGGGCGTGTGCTGGGTGATCATGTACCGCGCCGCGGCCGGTGACATCGCCTTGTACGGGTACACCACCCGGCGGACCGCCGTCACCGCCTCGGCGTCGTCCTCCACCGCGCGCCGCACCTTCGCCCGAGTCACCATGGTTCGGACCCTAGCCAGCGGCGCCCGGCGACCGCCACGGATTAAGTGACAGGATCGCGCGCCGCCCGTGATTCGGATGTGTGCCCGACTCGTACTAGAGTGGCGCGGTGCTGTCGGACTGATCGCCCCGACCGCCGGAAGTGCCATCGTGGTTGCACGCGACGGGGTCACCGGCGGCGGGGCGTCCGCCTCTCTCCCCTCCCGACGCCTCGCTCCCTTTGACGCACAGCTCCCTTGACGCCTGGGGCCGTCAGGGATAAACAGCCGTCATGGAGATGACCGACGGAGCTGCGGCCGCCCGAACCCTCGCCGGCCTGATGGTCTCCGACGCACCGCGTCCGGAGTACGCCGAAGCCTTCGCGCCGTTCGCGCCGCTGATCGGCAGCTGGGACCTCGACGTCGCGTGGTACGACGCCGACGGCGCGGTGTCCCGGCGTACGCAGGGCGAATGGCACTTCGCGTGGGCCCTCGACGGCCGGGCGGTCGCGGACATCTGGATCACCCCGAGCCGCGCGGCGCGGGCCACCGAGGGCGACGGCGAGTGGGGGCTGTCGATCCGCATCTACGACCCGGAACTGCAGGCGTACCGCTCGACCTGGATGGGCCCGAAGGCCGCGTTCGTGATGCCGTTCGTCGCGCACGCGTCCGGCGACACGATCACGCTCGACGCGCAGCAGGCGAACACCCGCTGGGAGTTCACCGGCATCACCGAAACCGGCTTCCGCTGGCGCAACGAGGACATCGATGCCAACGGCAACGCGATCCTGCGGCAGACCTTCGTGGCGACCCGCCAGGTGGCGAGTCGTCGGTAGGAGTGGTCCGATGAGAGTCGTCGAGGGCTGAGTGGTCAGCCGTAGGTCGCCACCGCCGCCTCGGCCAGCTGCAGCATCCGCGCCCGGAGCCCGACCGGCTCCAGCACCTCGACGTCGCCCGCGAAACCGAGCAGCACGCCACACGCCGCCTCCCGGACGCGGAAGTGCATTCGCAGGTGCGGCCACTCGTCGTCACTCGGCACGCCGCGTACGACCTCCCCACGCGCCAGCATCGGCGTCGCGATCCGCCGTACGAAGGCAACTCGCTCAGGCCGCACCCGGACCAGGACGTCCACTCCCTCCGGCACCTGCTGCTCCAGGCTCGACCGCAAGCGTTCCCACTCGGCGTGGAGGTCGAGGTCGTCAGGGCGCTCCGCCGCCTCCTCCAGTACGTCGGCCTGCTCGACGCGGGACACCCGGTACATCCGGGAGGCCCCGCGGTGCGCTGCGACGAGGTACCACCGCCCCGCCTGCTCCACGA
Organism: Kribbella sp. NPDC048915; assembly: GCF_040649595.1. NCBI lineage: Bacteria > Bacillati > Actinomycetota > Actinomycetes > Propionibacteriales > Kribbellaceae > Kribbella > Kribbella sp. NPDC048915. The sequence goes on from NZ_JBEZFT010000002.1 coordinate 124,279, forward strand.
GCCCCCACGGGTCCACTGTTCGTTGCTGCACGCCCTCACTGGCCGACGCGTAGCGCAGGCGGACCCGTCGGCGCGTGACGACGGCCTGCCGCAGTACGGGCAAGGCGCCGGTGTCCTCGGCGTCGGCGAACCACCGTCGGCGGTCCACCACGATTGCCCCCGACAGGGCGTCCGCATCCGGCTGCAGTTCGACCGGCAGCGTTGCGGACAGCTTGCCCATGGCGGAGCGCAATGCGTCCCGCAGACCGAGTTCGTCTGCCAGCGCAGCGCGCCCGGACCACGCGAACAACGCCTGCGCCTCACGCGGCGTCAGTTCGCTCACGTCGGCGCGGTAGCCCGGCAGCAGCACACAGCCCCCGTTGCGGCCGCGCTCGGTGTACACCGGCACACCGGCTGCGGACAGCGCCTCCATGTCCCGGATGACGGTCCGCCGGGACACCTCGAGCCGTTCGGCCAACTCCCGTGCGCTCAGCCGCTCGTGCCGCTGCAACAACAGGATGATCTGCAACAAGCGGTCGGCGCGCATCCTCCAACAATATGGGACAGAGGATGTCGCATATACCCCGCAATGCTCTCGGTATGACGATGATCGAGAACGACCCCCGCCCGCTGTTCGTCCGCGCACTCGACCAAGCCGAGGCACTGATCTACGGCACCGAGCCCGAGACCTTCGACCTGCCCACCCCCTGCCCGGAGTACGACGTACGCACCCTGCTCGGCCACCTGCTCACGGTCGCGGCGCGCGTCACGCTGGGGCTCAACGGCGGTAACCCGCTGACCATCCCGACCGTCACCACCGGCATCGACGACATCGCGGCGGCGTGGAAGGAACGCCGCGTCGCCATCGACACCACACTGGCCGACGACTCGATCCTGGGACGGATCTGCACGCTGCCCTGGGGCACTGTGCCCGGCGCGACGGCGATCGGCGGCTACACCGGTGAGCTCGCGACGCACGCCTGGGACCTGGCCACGGCGACCGGGCGCCGCGATCAGCTGGACGACCCGCTCGCGGAGCAGGTGCTGCCGCTGGTTCAACGGTTCCTGCCGGCGGAGCCGCGCGGTGGTCACATCCCGTTCGGCCCGGTGGTACCGGTCGCCGCCGACGCAGCGCCGTACGAGCAGTTGGCCGCGTGGCAGGGGCGCAAGCCCTAAGCGATGCCGCCGTTCAGCGTGAGGCCGCCGTCGATGGTGATGGTCTGGCCGGTGATCCACGACGCCTCGTCGGACAGCAGGAACCACACCAGCGAGGCGACGTCCTCCGGCCGGCCCAGCCGCCCCAACGGGTACGTCGACGCGACCTTGTCCTCACGTCCCTCGTAGAGGGCACCGGCGAACTTCGTCTTCACCACGGCCGGAGCCACGGCGTTCACGCGGATCTCCGGAGCCAGCTCGACGGCCAGCTCCTGCGTGACCCGCGACACCATCGCCTTGGTCGCGCCGTACCACCCAATGCCGGGCGACGGCGCGAGGCCGGCCACCGACGACAGGTTCACGACGGCGCCGCCGTGTTCACGCATCCATGCGTCCCGGCACGCTCGCACCCAGCCGATCGCGGCCAGCACGTTGGTGTCCACCATCTTGGCCGCGACCGTCTGCTCAAGGTCCAGCAGCTTCCCGTAGATCGGGTTGATGCCGGCGTTGTTCACCAACAGGTCCACCGAGCCGTACGTCGCGACCGCGGCGGCGACCACCTGCGCCCGGTGCTCCGGATCGGCCGCCTTTCCGGCCACCGCGAGCGCGTGCTCCCGGCCACCCAGGGACTCGACCGCCTGGTCGAGCGTCTCCTGGGTGCGGCCGGTGATCACGACGCGCGCGCCGTCGGCCACCAGGCGCTGCGCGATGGCCAGCCCGATACCACGCGATGCTCCGGTGACGATCGCGGTCCGGCCGTCGAGGCCCATCAGCTGAGGCGCTCGAGAACGATCGCCATCCCCTGACCGCCGCCGACGCACATGGTCTCGAGGCCGAACTGCTTGTCCTCGAACTGCAGACCGTTGACCAGCGTGGTCATGATCCGGGCACCGGTCGACCCGAACGGATGGCCGAGCGCGATCGCACCGCCGTGCACGTTCAGCTTGTCCTCGTCGATCCCGAGCTCCCGCGCCGACCCGATCACCTGCACCGCGAACGCCTCGTTGATCTCGACCAGGTCGATATCGTCGATGGTCATCCCGGCCCGGGCCAGCGCCTGCTTCGACGCCTCCACCGGACCGAGCCCCATGATCTCCGGCGACAGGCCGCTGACACCCGTCGACACGATCCGCGCCAGCGGCGTCAGGCCGAGCTCACGCGCCTTGGTGTCGCTCATGATCACGACCGCGGCGGCACCGTCGTTCAGCGGGCAGCAGTTGCCGGCCGTCACCGTACCGTCGGGGCGGAACACCGGCTGCAGCTGGCTGACCTTCTCCAGCGTCGTACCGGCGCGCGGACCATCGTCCTTGCTCACGACCGTCCCGTCCGGCAGCGTCACCGGGGTGATCTCGCGCTCGAAGAAGCCGTTGTTGATCGCCTGCTCGGCCAGATTCTGCGAGCGGACGCCGAACTCGTCCTGGTCGGCGCGGCTGATGCCCCTGAGCGTCGCGACGTTCTCGGCGGTCTGCCCCATCGCGATGTAGATGTCCGGGAGCTGCCCGTCCTCCCGCGGGTCGTGCCAGGTGTCGTTGGTCTCGGCGTACTTCTCGGTGCGCGCGACCGCGTCGGTGAAGACCGGGTTGAACGAGCTCGGATCGCCGACACCCGCCGAGCCGAAGTTCTTGTACCGCGAGACGCACTCGACGCCCGCGCTGACGAAGATGTCGCCCTCGCCGGCCTTGATCGCGTGGTACGCCATCCGCGCGGTCTGCGTCGACGACGCGCAGAAGCGGTTGACCGTGGTCGCCGGCGTGTTGTCCCAGCCGAGCTGCACCGCGACCCGGCGGGCCATGTTGCCGCCGTGCTCGTCGTGCGGCTCGGCACAGCCGAGCGCCAGGTCCTCGATCTGGTCGCCGGTCAGACCCACCTTGCCGACCGCGGCTTTGATCATCTGGACGGCGAGATCGTCCGGACGGATCGTGGTCAGCGATCCCTTGTACGCGCGGCCGATCGGCGAGCGGGCCGTGGACACGATGACTGCTTCAGGCACAACAGTTCCTTTCTACAGGCCTTTCTACAGGCCCAGGTCGCGGCCGATCAGTTCTTTCATGATCTCGTTGGAGCCGGCCCAGATCTTCGTCACCCGGGCGTCCCGCCAGGCGCGCGCGACCCGGTACTCGTTCATGTAGCCGTAGCCGCCGTGCAGCTGGACGCACGCGTCCAGGATCTCGTTCTGCACCTGGGCGCTCCACCACTTCGCCTTGGCGGCGTCCACCGCGGACAGCCGGTCCTCGTCGTGCGCGACGATCGCGTTGTCGACGTACGCCTGGGTGACCTCGGCCTTGGTGACCAGCTCGGCGATCAGGAACTTGTTGTACTGGAACGAGCCGACCGGCTGCCCGAACGCCTTGCGCTGCTTCACGTAGTCGACGGTCTCGGCGAGGATCTGGGTCGCGTGCGCGATGTTCGACACCGCGGCGCCGATCCGCTCCTGCGCCAGCCGCTCCATCATGTGGATGAAGCCGCGGTTCAGTTCGCCGAGCACGTTGTCGTCGCTCACGAACAGGTCCTCGAAGAACAGCTCCGACGTCCCGGACTCGGTCTGGCCGACCTTGTCGAGTTTGCGGCCGCGGGCGAAGCCCTCCATACCCTCCTCGACCACGAACAGCGTGATGCCCTTCGCGCCCTTGGACGGATCGGTGCGGGCGGCGACAATCACCAGGTCGGCCATGTCGCCGTTGGTGATGAACGTCTTCGACCCGTTCAGCACCCAGCCGCCGTCGGCCTTCTTGGCGGTCGTCTTCAGCGCGGCCAGGTCCGATCCGCCGGACGGCTCGGTCATTCCGATGGCGGCGACGTACTCACCGGAACAGAACTTCGGCAGCCAGCGCTGCTTCTGCTCCTCGGTGCCGAGGTCGACAAAATACGGCGCGGCGCAGTCGTAGTGGATGCCGAAGCAGCTGGACAGCGCCGCGGAGACCTTGGACACCTCCTCGGCGAACACGGCGTTGAACCGGTAGTCACCGACGCTCGAGCCGCCGTACTCCTCCGGTACGTCGAGTCCGAGGAAACCCTGCTTGCCGGCTTCCAGCCAGGCCGCACGGTCGATCGTCTTCTCGTCGAGGAACTGCTCCATCCGCGGCACCAGCGAGCGGTCGCAGTACTCCTTCGCGCTGGCACGGAAGGCGTCGTGGTCCTCGTTGAAGATGACGCGCTGCATGGGGCCTCCCCGAGAAATGAGACAGCTGGCTAAGCGCTTGCTCAGCTTCGCGCGTGTGGTGCAGGGTGTCAACGTGTCCGCAGTCACCGATCCCCTGCTGTGGGAGCACGTCCAGCCGGCCGCGGCCCGCCGGCTGCTGACCGGCGCCGTCGACGCGTTCGCCGAGCGCGGCTACCAGGCGACGACCACCCGCGACATCGCGTCCCGCGCCGGGATGAGCCCGGCCGCCCTGTACGTGCACTACCCGTCCAAGGAGCGGCTGCTCTTCGAGATCAGCCTGCACGGCCACAACGCCGCCCTGGACGTACTGCGGTCCGCCGACACCGGTCCGTCCGCAGCGGAGCGCCTCCGCTCATTGGTCGCCGCCTTCACGACCTGGCACGCGGAGCATCACACGATCGCGCGGGTCGTCCAGTACGAACTGGCCGCGCTGACTCCGGAGCATCTGGCCGAGGTGGCGACGATCCGTCGGGCGATCTCCACTCAGATCGAGCAGGTACTCGCGGACGGTGTGGCCACGGGTGAGTTTGCAGTCAGCGACCTGCCCGGGACGACCCTCGCCGTACTGTCGCTCTCGATCGACGTCGCGCGCTGGTACACACCACATCGCGGCGACCCGACGACCCTGGGCAAGCTGTACGCCGACCTCGCCCACCGAATGGTGCAGGCCTAAGCACCAACTGCCGGCGTTACACCCAGTTGTCTCCCGATCACGGACGTCCCCGCCCCGGCCCGAAGTCCGCACCCCCACTGAGTACCTTGCACACGAGCTGGACACCTCGCACAGGAAATAACGTGTGGTCGGTCCTCACAGGATGTGCACGGTCCCCGCAGGATACGGTCGGTCCCCGCAGGATACGGTCGGTCTCCACAGGGTGCGCACGGTCCCCGCAGGATGCGGACGGTACCCATGGGGTGTGGAAGATCCCCCCAGGATGCGGACGGTACCCATGGGGTGTGGAAGGTCCCCGTAAGGTGTGCACGGCGCCGGCACCCGAGCGCCCGACGACCTCATCCGATCACACACGCCCGCGCCCGACCCGAAGCCTGCAACCCCCGCCGGAGACCTTACACACGAAATACCGTGTGGGTGGTCCCCGCAGGATGCGGACGGCACCCATGGGGTGTGGAAGGTCCCCGCAGGGTGTGCACGGTGCCGGCAAGCGCGTCCGACGACCTCATCATCCGATCACAGTCGCCCGCGCGTACCCGGCCCGGAATCTGCACCCCTTCATGACACCCTGCACACGCACTGGAGACCTTGCACACGAAATAATGTGTGGGACGGTACCTGCGGGATGTGGACGGTACCTGCGGGATGCGCACGATACCGATGGAGTGCGGACAGTCTCCGCCGGACGCGGACGGTCCCCGCAGGATGCGACAGACCCATGGGGCGCGCACGGTCCCCGCAGGATGTGCACAGTGCCGGCTTTGGCGGGTTTGGCGACCTCATCAGCGGAAACGGCAGTTCGTGGGTCAAGACGGCGCGAGGGCTTGGGTCCGGTGCACTACCGGGTCCCAAGCCCTCGCGGCATCTTGGTCGACCAGGCCGACTGTCAGCGACGGTTCAACCTGAGTCGGGGTGATCGATTCAGCTCGGATCAGGCCTGCAGCGCGGCCTGGACGTCGAGGTGGATGTCGACCTTGTCACCGATCAGCAGCTTGCCGCCCTCGAGCGGCACGTTGAAGTCGATGCCCCAGTCCTTGCGACTGATCGAGGCGGAGGCCTCGAAGCCGATGATCTTCTGGCCGTAGGCGTTCTGGTCGACGCCGAGGAACTCGACGGCGAACTCGATCGGCTTGCTGACGTCCTTGATGGTCAGCTCGCCGGCCAGGATGTAGCTCTCACCCTCGGCCTTGAGGCCGGTGCTGACGAACGTCATCTTCGGGCTGTTCTCGGCGTCGAAGAAGTCGCCGGAGCGCAGGTGCCCGTCGCGCTGTGCGTTCCGGGTGTGCACCGAGGCGAGCTCGACCGCGACGTTCGCGGTGGACTCCTCGACGGTGTCCTGCACGACGATCTCGCCGCTGAACTCCTGGAACGTGCCGCGCACCTTGGTCATCAGGTGCCGGACGGTGAAGCCGATCTCGGTGTGGGCGGTGTCGAGGGTGTACGTGCCGGCGACCAGCCCAGGGATGCTGGCGGTGGGAGTGCCGGTAGTGGTGTCGGTCATGGGGTCCTCTCGGATTGTGGGGGTTCGTACTGCTCAGGGGGCCGACGCAGCCTCGGTAGTTCAAGTTTCAACCGATGACCACGACAGTACGGATCAACGGTTTAAATGTCAACTACATTCCCGCTACACTGTTCCCGTGACGACGCAGACTGAAATGGACCGGGGGACGCGGTGGCTCGACGCCGAGCAGCAGCTGGCGTGGCGGGCGTACCTGCTCGGGACCGCACGCCTGATGGCCAAGCTCGACGACGATCTGCGTCAGTTCGGCCTCGGCCTCAACGACTACGAGATCTTGGTGCGCCTGTCCGAGGCGCCCGACCGGCGGCTGCGGATGGCCGATCTGGCCGACCGGTTGCACCAGAGCCGCTCTCGCCTGACCCACACCGTCGGCCGCCTCGAGAACGCCGAGCTGGTCCGCCGGACGTCGTGCACGAGCGACAAGCGGGGCGTCTGGGCGGAGCTGACCGAGGCTGGTCTCGCGCTGCTCGAGCAGGCAGCGCCGTACCACGTCGAAGGCGTCCGGGAGAACCTGGTCGACCTGGTCAGCGCCGAGGACTTCGCCGCCGTCGGGCGCGTGTTCGACGCGGTGTCGGAGCACATCGGTCAACGCTGAAGCCTCTGGCTAAAGCGTTTGAGGGAGTCGGCACGACCCGGACACCATGCTGGACGTGACGACTTCCCAGGACGGTTCTCTCCAGGACGGTTCTCTCCAGGACGGCCGGGCCGGCATCGACGCAGAGCTGGTCCGGCGACTGATCGCCCAGCAGTTCCCCCAGTGGGCCGACCTGCCGGTGACCCCGGTCGAGGTCGACGGCTGGGACAACCGGACGTACCGGCTCGGCAACGAGCTGACCGTTCGGCTACCCACCCACGAGGCCTACGCGACCGCTGTGGACAAGGAGCACCAGTGGCTCCCGGTGCTCGCGCCACACCTGCCCGTCCCGATTCCCACAGCGGTGGCGAAAGGCGCTCCGGGTGCGGGCTATCCGCATCCGTGGGCGATTCGCGACTGGCTCGACGGCCGGACCGCCGCGGCCTCGACAGTGCCGGACCTGTCGGCCTTTGCTCGCGAGATCGCGGACTTCATTCTCGCGTTGCAGCGGGTCGACGCCACTGGCGGGCCCCTGGCCGGCGCGCACAGTTTCCACCGTGGCGCACCACCGGCGTACTACCACGACGAGACCGTTGAGGCGCTCAGCACGCTGAAGGACCGCATCGACGCCGATCTCGCCCGTGAGGTGTGGGAGTCCGCCCTGGCGACCTCCTGGGACCGGCCGCCGGTGTGGTTCCACGGCGACATCGCCCACGGGAACCTGCTGGTCCGGGACGGTCATCTGGCGGCGGTGATCGACTTCGGTACGTCGGGGGTCGGCGACCCGGCGTGCGACCTGGTGATCGCCTACACGTTCTTCTCGGGTGCCTCCCGCGAGGTGTTCCGGGAGGCGGTACAGCAGGACGAGGGCACCTGGGCGCGCGCCCGTGGCTGGACGCTGTGGAAGGCGCTGATCACCGAGGACGTGCGGACGGTCGAGATCGTTCTGGACGATTACCGCGCTCAGACGGTTCAGTGAGCGGCGCGACGGCGTTACCGTCGAAAGATGTGGTGGATGCTGGCCGCCTTGGGGGGCGGTGGGCTGGCACTCGCGGGCCGGTACTTCTGGGACCGGCGAGCCGCACAGCGCGGTGACGCCGAGGACCTGGAGCAGATCCGCAGGCTGGCCGACGAGGATGTGACGCTGCTCGGGGAAGAGTTGCGTCGCCTCGACGCGCAGGTGTCAGGGCACCCGCTCGACCCGGACGCACGAGCGGACTACCAAGTAGCACTGGACGCCTACGAAGCGGCCCAACGGACGGTCCCGGCGATCCGGAAGGCCGCCGACATCAGCTCGGTCACCGACACGCTCGCGACCGGCCGCTACGCGATCGTCTGCGTCCAGGCGCGCCTTCGGGGTGCGCAGGCTCCCGAGCGGCGGGTGCCGTGCTTCTTCAACCCACAGCACGGGCCGTCGACGACGGACGTGGTGTGGACGGAACCTCGGTTCGGCACCCGGACGGTCCCGGCGTGCGCGCAGGACGCGGCCCGGGTCCGTGCTGGTGACGACCCCGAGGTTCGCTATACGCAGTACGGCGGCCGACGCGTTCCGTACTGGCAGGCCGGCGCGGCCTTCGCGCCGTACGGGCAGGGGTACTTCGCGGCCGGTGCGGGCGCGAACTTCATCCCGCTCGCCGGCTTCGAGGTCCAAAGCGGCGCCGTCGGTGGGTGGGGCGACCTGAGCGGGCCGATCGGACCGATCGGGCACGACGGCGGCGGCATCGACGCCGGCGGCATTGACGGCGGCGGCATCGACGGTGGTGGTGGCGACGGTGGTGGTGGCGACGGCGGCTGACCGCTCAGGCCGGTTCTCCGTGTACGCCGCTCACCACGCCCTCTACACGTTCGCCGCTCTACACGTACGCTGTGACGCCTTCGTACGCCCCTAGCGGGGCAGCGCCGACGTGCTCGTACTCGAGCAGCAGCAGACCGCTCGGGGTCGCCTCCTGCGCGGTGAGTCTGAGCCCTGACGCGTCGCCCGGCTGCTCGAACAGCCGTCGGCCCGCACCCAGTACCGTCGGCACGACAGCCAGACGGACCACGTCGACGAGCCCTGCCTGCAGCAACGCGTTGCCGAGTCGAGCGCTGCCGTGGATCTGGAGCTCGCGTCCGGGCTGGTTCCTCAGCTCGCCGACCTCGTCAGGGCTGGTCAGCACGGTTGTCGGGTTCCACGCGGCGTCGACAGGCGTGCGCGTGACGACGTACTTCGGGAGCGAGTTCATCAGGCCGCTGAACGGATCGGCGGGGTCGGTGATCTGCGGCCAGTCCCGCGCGAAGGCGTCGTACGTGCGTCGGCCGAGCAGCAGCCCGTCGGCGCGCCGCAGCCATTCGACGGTACGGCTGACGAAGACCTCGTCGAAGTACGGCACCAGCCAGCCGCCGCGTGTGAATCCGTCAGTTGTGTCCTCGGTCGGCGAACCGGGTCCCTGACTCACGCCGTCCAGCGTGACGAACTCGGTCAGTACGATCTTCATGCCTCTACCACCTTCGCAAGTTGTGCGGTCACAGTCCCCCAGCCGTCGGCGAACCCGAGGTCCGCGTGCAGGCGGCGGCTCGCCGGATCGCCGTGCCGCGCGATCATCCGGTACGCCGTACCGTCCGCGTGATCGTCGAGCAATACGTCACCCGTCATCGCGATCGGCTGCGGATTCGCCGGACGCCAGGTGCTGTCGAGTGCGTTGGTGAACGCGATCCGGGTGAGCTCCTCCGCCACCAGGACGACCGCGTCGAGGTGCGGCCCGAACTCCGCGCCGTCCTCGCTGATCCGGGTCACCAGCGCCCCGCCTGGGCGGACCTCGAGGCGCTCGACGCGGCACACCGCCGGCGCCGGAACCCACCACTGCTCGAAGCGCCGCGGATCGGTCCACGCCCGCCACACGGCGGCCCGGGGCGCCCGAATCACCCGCTCCACCATCAGATCCAGCTCCGGGTCGAAAGCTGCGCGACTCACGATTCCTCCTCTTCGACAAAGCGCTCCAGCCGATCGGTGCGGTCCTCCCAGATCCGCCGCTGCTCGGCCAGCCAGTCGTCCACCAGGGACAGTCGCTCCCGGTTCAGGACGCAGGTCCGGACGCGTCCGGTCTTCACCGTGCGGATCAAGCCGTTCGACTCCAGCGTGCGGACGTGCTTCATGAACGACGGCAGCGTGATCGGGAACTGGGCAGCGAGCTCGCCGACGCTGGTCGGACCGCGCCCGAGCCGCCGGATCACGCTGCGCCGGGTCGGATCGGCGAGCGCCAGGAAGACGCCGTCGACCTCTGCCGAATACTGTGCCATGTGGCTAAGTATTGCCGGAATCCGATAGTTAGCGCAAGGGCTAAGTATCGGACGAAAGGAAAGGCCCCGCGCGCTGCGGGGCCTTTCTGCGCCGAGCTCTCTGCGCCGAACTTTCAGCGCCGGATCATTCGCGGGTGAGCTTGCGGTGGGTGACGCGGTGCGGGCGGGCCGCCTCCGGGCCGAGGCGCTCGATCTTGTTCGCCTCGTAGGCCGCGAAGTTGCCTTCGAACCAGAACCACTTGGCCGGATCCTCGTCGGTGCCCTCCCAGGCCAGGATGTGCGTCGCCACACGGTCCAGGAACCACCGGTCGTGGGACACGACCACCGCACAGCCCGGGAATTCCAGCAATGCGTCCTCGAGCGATTGCAGGGTCTCGACGTCCAGGTCGTTGGTCGGCTCGTCGAGCAGCAGCAGGTTGCCGCCCATCTTCAGCGTCAGCGCCAGGTTCAGCCGGTTCCGCTCACCGCCGGACAGTACGCCGGTCGGCTTCTGCTGGTCCGGGCCCTTGAACCCGAACGAGGCGACGTACGCGCGGCTCGGCATCTCGAAGTTCGCGACCTTGATGAAGTCGAGCTCGTCCGACACCTGCTGCCAGACGGTCTTCTTCGGGTCCAGGCCGCCGCGCGACTGGTCGACGTACGAGATCCGCACGGTCTCGCCGAGCTTGAGCGTGCCGGCGTCCGGCTGCTCCTCGCCGACGATCATCCGGAACAGCGTCGACTTGCCGACGCCGTTCGGGCCGACCACGCCGACGATGCCGGCCCGCGGCAGGCTGAAGCTCAGCTTGTCGATCAGCTTGCGGTCGCCAAAGCCCTTCTCCAGGTTGTGCGCCTCGAGCACGGTGCTGCCCAGCCGGGGGCCCGGCGGGATGTTGATCTCGTCGATGTCGAGCTTCTTGGCGCGCTCGGCCTCGGCGGCGAGCTCCTCGTAGCGCTGCAGGCGGGCCTTGCTCTTGGACTGCCGGCCCTTCGCGTTGGACCGGACCCACTCCAGCTCGCGCTCCAGGATCTTCTGCCGCTTGGCGTCCTTCTGGCCCTCGACGACCAGCCGCTGCTTCTTGGTCTCCAGGTACTTCGAGTAGTTTCCCTCGTACCCGTAGGTGCGGCCGCGGTCGAGCTCGAGGATCCACTCCGCGACGTTGTCCAGGAAGTACCGGTCGTGGGTGATCGCCATGACGGCGCCCGGGTACTTCTGCAGGTGCTGCTCCAGCCACTGCACGGACTCGGCGTCCAGGTGGTTCGTCGGCTCGTCGAGCAGCAGCAGATCGGGCTGCTGCAGCAGCAGCTTGCAGAGCGCGACACGGCGGCGCTCACCACCGGACAGGTTGTCCACCACGGCGTCGGGCGGCGGGCAGCGCAGCGCGTCCATCGCCTGCTCCAGCTGGGCGTCGATGTCCCAGGCGTTGCGATGGTCGAGCTCGGTCTGCAGGTCGCCCATCTCGGCCAGCAGGGTGTCGTAGTCCGCGTCCGGATCGGCCAGCTCGGCGGAGATCTCGTTGAAGCGGTCCAGCTTCTGCTTGGTGTCGCCGACCCCTTCCTGGACGTTCTCCAGCACGGTCTTGCCCTCCGACAGCGGCGGCTCCTGCAGCAGGATCCCGACCGTCGCGTCCTCGGCCAGCCGAGCCTCGCCGTTGGAGGGCTGGTCGAGCCCCGCCATGATCTTGAACAGCGAGGACTTGCCGGTGCCGTTCGGGCCGACCACGCCGATCTTCGCGCCGGTGAGGAAGTTCAGGGTGACGTTGTCGAGAACGACCTTGTCGCCGTGTGCCTTCCGGACGTTGCGCAGCGTGTAGATGAATTCCGCCATACCCCAGAGCCTATGTGCTCCGGTGGCCGGTTTCCCAACCAGCCCGTGAGCGGTTGTCCACAGGCGGGAAACCGGCCTGCCCGAGCGGGGTGCGATCGGTGCATCTTCTCCGGTGACAGCACGCCCCTCGGACGGAAGGCGCCCCCATGAGCCTCGGCGACACCTATCTCACGGTTCTCGGCTGGATCGGCAGCGATCCGGACTTCAAGGAGATCCGGCAGACTCCGCAGACCACCTTCCGGCTCGGCTCGACGCCCCGCCAGTTCGACAGATCGCAGAACACCTACGTCGACAAGCCGACGACGTGGTTCACGGTGCAGTGCTGGCGACATCTCGCCCTCAACACCTTCGAATCCGTGCGCCGCGGGCAGCCCGTGGTCGTCACCGGCCGGCTACGCACCCACGAGTGGACCGATGAGAACGGTGAGCCGCGCAGTCGCGTCATCCTCGAAGCCTTCGCGGTCGGCCACGACCTCGCCCGCGGTACGGCGAAGTTCACCCGGGCCATGCCGCGCGCGGAGGCGCCGTCGGCCGACTCGTCCGCCGACACCGGCTCCCGCGATGCACACCTGGTCGAGACGACGGCTGCGCCGTACCCGGCCGACGAGTACTCGACCGCCACTCTCCCGCTCGCTCCCACCGCACCGGCGGCGGAGGCCGAGGCGGCATGACTATCTCAGTCTTGACTTATATAAGCGCGGCCCGGCATTCTGAGAGTCGATCCAGCAGCCGAGCAGAAAAGGGAATCAGCCGTGATCGACATCCTCGAGCACATCAACGCGGTTCAGCGCGACGTCAGCCGCACCGGAGAGACCGTGACGGTGGTGATGCGCCGCGCCTACCAGGCCGAGCCGGCCGAGGTGTGGGACGCCCTGACGGACCCGGAGCGGATGCGCCGCTGGTTCATGCCGATCACCGGCGAGCTGAAGGTTGGCGGCTCCTTCCAGCTGGAGGGCAACGCCGGCGGAGAGATCCTGGAGTGCGATCCGCCGAAGCGGTTCAAGGTGACCTTCGGCGGGCCTACCAGCCTGCTCGAGCTGCGGCTCCAGCCCGGCGCCGGCGACACGACCGAGCTCGAGCTGGAGCACTCGATGAGCGACGCTCCGGCGCCCGGCGGTTCGGGCGCGCTGTGGGTCGGTCCGGGCTGGGACGGGGCGCTGCTCGGCCTCGCGCTCTACGTCACCGGCGAGCTTCCGGCGGACACCGACCCGGTCGCGATGGCCAGCTCCCCCGAAGTCGTCGAGTACAACGAGAAGTGCGTCCGCGCCTGGATCGAAGCGATCCGCGCCTCGGGTACGACCTCGGAGGAGGATCTGCTCAGCGCCGCCAAGATCGCCATGTCGCAGTACGCGCCCGACGCCGAGCTCTGACCTCGCCCGCCGCCGCGGGTCGTCTCGTTCGGCACCTGCGGCGGCCGGGCACCACCTGGCCGCCGGTGTGGCTACTGGCGGGCGGTGGCGATGTTGTCACGGCACCGGGTGTAGGCCGCGAGCTCCTCGCGGGCCGGTGCGACAACGTGGCTCTCGGCAACGTTCTCCAGTTCGGTCCGGAGTGCCGTCGCCACCTGGCGGGAGCGCCGCAGTGCCCCGTTCGTGGCGAACATCCGGCAGACGAGGGAGAGCCCGAGTCCCAGGACGGCACCACCGACCAGCATGATCCACGCGTACGGGATGCCGTTGAACTCCGGCAGCGGCGGCTCGTTCAGGTCGGCGATCCGCGCCACCAGCAGGGCGACCAACCACGCCGCGCCGCCGAGCGTCACCAGGAACAGCAACCACTGCAGCACGCGGGCGAAGCTCCACCATCCCGGGTTGCTGGACACCCCGAGATCGGTGCGCGCGACCGCCTGGTCGAGCTCGTCGCCCAGCGACTCCTCGCGCCGGCGGATCGCTGTCCGCACCGAGTCGGCCCACGGACGCGAAAGTCCCTCGGCGGCCTTGTTGGTGATCGTGCGGACCGCGGCGTCCATTCGGGCTCGCTGCACCGGCGTTGCCGCCGGCAACGAGGAGCGAGCGATCGCCACCTCACCGGACGCCGACTTCCGCAACGCCTTGCCCTGCTCACGCGACACCTGATCGCCGTGCAATCGCCGCAGCGGGTCCGGGCGGAAACGACCGAGCCACTTGGTCAACGGCCAGCCGGTCGCAGCTCCCGCCCGCTGCAGGTAGGAGCGGCGGACGGCGTCCGACACGACGGACAGCCCGCTCGCGTCGGACAGTGCGTCGACCAGCTCGGTCACGTCGGCGTCGGCGATCTCCGGCGTCGTGGCGTTACCGCACTGGCTCGCCATCCGGTCCGCGACCCGATCCACGTCGGCCGCAAGCCGTTCCCGCGCGGAGCGCTTGTTGTTGACCCGCTTGACCAGCAACGAGCGGACCTCTTCGAGACCGTCACCGCTGACCGCGGACGTTGCCACCACGGTGGGCGACTTGAGGCCGTCCTGCTTGAGCAGGCGCTCCAGGTCGTCCAGGCAGCTCTTGCGCTGGTCGGGCGTCAGCTTGTCGATGTGATTCAGCGCGAACACCATCACCGGCGAATGCGAGGCATACGGCTTGATGTAGCGGTTGTGCAGCGCCGCGTCGGCGTACTTCTGCGGGTCCACCACCCAGACGAGCAGGTCGACGAGCTCGACCAGCCGGTCGACGATCAGCCGGTGCTCGACCTCGGTCGAGTCGTGGTCGGGGAGATCGAGCAGCACCAGTCCGTCGAGATCTTCGGAGTGCGCCTCCTCGAGCGAGCTACGGTGCTGCACCTGGTGCCGGCGCGGGATGCCCAGCCAGGTGAGGACTTCACCGGCGGGCTCGTCGCCCCAGACACAGGCGAGCGGCATCGAGCTGGTCGGGCGGCGGGTTCCGATCGCGGCCAGGTCGAGCCCGGTCAACGCGTTGAACAGCGACGACTTGCCCGAGCCGGTGGCCCCGGCGAGCGCGACCACGGTCAGCTCACCCGACATCCGCAGCCGCTGCCCGGCCCGGTCGACGATCTGGCCGGCCTCGGTGAGCACCACCGGATCCAGCCGTCCGTCACCGGCCTCCGCGGCAGCCTTGAGGGCATCGATCTTCTTCAGGACATCGGTCGCGGCCCGGGTGGGAGTCTCGACCGTATCCACTGTTTCCGTCACGTGCAGTCCTCCACCGCGCGCGCGGCCTCGGTCAGTTGCCTGGCCGTCTCGGCGTCGACCGGATGCTGGTCAAGGACAGCCAGATAGCGGGCGAATTCGGCATCCATCAGGGCATGAACCTTACCGTCCAGGTCCTCGCGTGCCTTGTCCACCATGCCCAGAACGGCCTTGTCCCCGAAAACTGCCTCCAGGAGCCGCATCGCGACCACCGCACTGCCCGCGCCGGCGCCGGCTTCCGCGGTCTTCGGGATCCCGGTCTCACTGGCGAACACCACCACCATGAGCGAAAGGCCGAGGCCGTTGACGCCGTACTCCAGGATCCGTGCCGTCGACTTCTTGTTCGCGCCTTCGGTGCGGATCAACTCGACGACGGACTTCTGCCACTCGCGCACCACGCGACCCGCCGCCGCGTCGAAGCCCGCCGACACCGCGCCGAGCGATTCGCTGCCGTTGCCTTCGGCATCGTTCGCCGCAGTCGCCAGCAGTTGGCGGCCGGGCGCGGTCGCTTGCCAGGCCTTCTCGGCCCGTTCGGCGGCCTCGGTCGCGTGCTCGCGCAGCAGGGACTCCAGCCCGGACTGGATGGCGTCACTGACGTCCCGAGTCTCCGCCGGCCGATTGCCGAACGAAGTCTTCAACCGGTCCCGCAGCCGTCCCGCATTGCCCTGCAGACCCTTCAGCAGCTCACCGGTCCCGACGAACTCCTGCCACCGGGCAAGCACCTCGCCACGCAGCAGCGTCCCGTCCTGGCACGCCTTCGCGATGTCCTTCACGGCCTGGTCGTACGCCGACTCGACCGCGGACCGCAGCTCGATCGCAGCTTCTGCCTGCGCCTTGACGGCCTCGGCGAGCGGCGGAGTCGTCTTCACCAGTGCACTGACTGCGCCCTGCAGAGTGCGGCGCACCACGCCCGCCCGCGCCTCGGCGTCGGCGGCCAGGTCGACCAGCCAGTCCCGGATCGAGGCGACAGCGGAGTCCGGGAGCATCCCGTTGCTGTCGACAACGGTCTCCTGGATCGAGAACAGCGGCGAATCGCCGAGACCGCGCTCGAGCAGCATCTGCGCGAGGTGGCCGGTGATGTCGTCGATCGTCTCGCCCGGCGCCCGGTCCAGCACCACCGCAACCGCCGTACTGCGGTCCGCGGCGCTCTGCAGGAACTCCCACGGCACCGCATCCGAGTACCGCGCGGCCGTCGTCACGAACAACCACAGATCCGCCGCCCCGAGCAGCTGGGTCGCAAGGTCCCGGTTCGCCTCGACGACCGAGTCGATGTCCGGCGCGTCCAGGATCGCGAGCCCGCGTGGAACACTGTCGGCCGCGACCAGCCGCAGCTGTCCGGGGTCCTCCATCCCGCCCGGCTCGTCCGAACTGGTCCGCGCCATCCCCGGCAGCACCCGGTCGCCCACGAACCAGTCGGCATCCGCCGGATGATGAATCAGCACCGGAGACCGCGTCGTCGGCCGCAGCACGCCCGGTTCGCTCACGACCTTGCCGATCACGGTGTTGACCAGCGTCGACTTCCCCGCGCCCGTGGATCCACCCACGACCGCCAAGATCGGCGCCTCCAGTTGCACCAATCGCGGCAGCAAGTAGTCGTCCAGCTGATCCAGCATGGCCTTCTGCTGCTTACGCGCCTCGTCGGCCCCCACAACCTCCAACGGCAACTGACTACTGGCGAGCACACCCCGCAACTTCATCAGCGCCGTGATCAAAGCCATCGCAGCCTGCTCAGCCGCCACCCGGGCAGCCAATTCGTCCGCGCTCAGCTCGGGCTCCTCCTGAGCCCCAGCGCCCTCCGCAGCCGCTGCGTCGCCCTCGACGGCACCATCCACAGGGTCGTTGCCCTCAGCGCCGGCTTCCGCACTGGCGTCCGTACCGGCATCCGCACGGCTCGCGTCGGCGCCGGCGGCATCCCCCGCGCCGGCTCCGGCCGCCGCGTCATCGGCTGAGTCCCCAGCGTCCTCATCAGCCGCACTGTCACCCGGCTGCCCCTCGGATGCCTCCTCCACGCCCGCGTCGTCATCAACGTCCGACGCCTCGGACTCGTCCGAGCCGACCGCAGTCTCAGCACCCGACTCAGCCTCAACCACTGCCTCAGCGCCCTGCTCGGCCTCAACACCTGCCTCAGCGCCCTGCTCGGCCTCAACACCTGGCTCAGCCAACCCATCGCCCGCCGCACCCTCAGCGTCATCAGACGCAGCCGGATCCGCAGACTCTCCCGCCGCATGGCCCGCGTCCGCCGCGTCATCGGCAGTCTCCGCCTCGACCACACCGGCTTCTCCGTCAGCTTCACGTACGTCGGCCCGGACGGAGTCGTCCGCTCCGCCAGCATCTGCGTCGGCTGCGTCCGCCGTACCAGAGAGCGCATCACCCGCGCCGGCCAGTTCATCCGCCGCCGCGGTCCGACCGGCGTCATCCGCGTCATCGGAAGCTTCCGGCTCGGCCTCACCCGCATCCGTAGTGCCGGCAAGTGGCTCGGCCGCGACTTCTGCCCTGTCCGCGTCCGTGCCGGCTACCTGCTCCGTTGCTTCGTCCGGGTCCGGGTCGGTCGGTTCGGCAGCAGGGTCGCCTTCGGCGGCGGCGTCAGCAGGTACTGCCTCCTCTTGGTCGCTGGGCTGGTCCTCGTCGGCCGCACTGTCGGCGGCCGAGTCGGCCACGTCGGCGGGTTCGTCGGCGGGTTCGTCGCGGTGGGCGCTGTCGTCGCTGGTAGTGCCCTGGGAAGCGCTGGGGAGGCCGATGATGATGTTGCCGTACTCGAGCGGGAACCCGTCCGGCGACTCGTCCGGCTCATACACAACGCCCACCACGGGGCGCCCGTCTCCGCTGGACGGCACGGCCGTCTGTGCGCTGCCCGACGTACTGGGCGAGGTGCCGGGGGTGACCGTGGAAGACGACGAGGTTGCGTCGACAACATCGTTTGGGGCGGCTTCGGGTACCGAGGTGGCGCCGTTGCGGTCCCCGGTCCGGGAGCCGGTGTCCGTAACCTCGTCAGTGGTCGCGTTCTCGACGGCGGAGTCCTCGGGTGAGGCGTCGGCTGCGCTGGTCACGTCCGCGGTCGCGTCGGCGGCTGCGCCCTCAGCGGCGGCGCCCGTTGGCGACGCAGCTCCGTCCGCAGGCGTGACGGTGTCCGGGGCCGCGGCACCCTCCGTAGACGTGGAGCCGTTGTTCGGCGCGGGGGCATCGGAGGGCTGGGAGGTTGAAGGTGTGTCGCCTGGAGGGGTGGGGGCGGTGGTGGACGGCTGGGAGGCGGAGGTGGGTTCGGCGGTGTCAGGGCTGGGCTTGCGACGGCGGCGGCGCCAGAAACCTCGGGGCTTGGTGGGCTGTTGGGCGATCAGGTTCGCCAGCTCCTGGGCAGGCTGGGCCTGGTCCGGAACCTGCGGTTCCGGACCGTCACCAGCTGCTGACCTGATGTCAGCCACGGCGTCCGCCCACGAGCACAGAGTGCCCGGTCGGACAGCGCAGAAGCAAAGTCATCGTCATCCCCGTTTGGCGGCGTGGACGGGTGGCAGTCACTGCGGTGGTGGATACGGACCGTATCCTCCCGACGGTCCTTGCTGACCGCCGGGTCCTGGTGGGTAACCCGGTTGCCCCGCACCGGGAGCGGGCTGTCCGGACGGATACCCGGGCTGGGGCGGTGGATAACCGTCCTGCGGCCGCGGGTACGGCGCCTGACCATCCATCGCCCCGCTCTGCCCCGGCGCACCAGCAGCACCAGCAGCACCGGGCTGACCAGCCGCAGGCGCCCCCGGAGGCATCGGCATACCCGGCACCGGAGCACCCGGTGGCACAGCCGTCCCGGGCGGCACCTGGGCACCGTACGGCGCACCGGCCATCCCAGGCGGTACCGGACCGCCAGGACCCACCGGTGCGTACTGCGGTGCGGCCTGGGCGAACGCCGGCATCGGCGGGAACGGGACGCTGGCCCGCCGGCTCCGGAGCTCGTCGAGCAGCCGCTTCTCGGTGTCCAGCGCCTCGGGCCCGATGACCTGGCGAACGATCTTGTCGCGCAGGTAGGCCAGCTCGGTCGCGTTGTGCTGGAACGCCTTGGCCGCCGCTTCCGCCTGGGGACCGTACCGCCGCGCGTTCTGCCGCAGGGCCTTGCGCCCGCGGAGCGTCGCGATCAGCGGTACGTCCTGCGGGATCAGCCAACCGAACCGGACATAGTCGTACAGCCGGGACGCGATCATCTGGCCTTCGCGGGACCGCATCACCAACGCGAACACGACCAGGCAGATGAACAGCGGCACCATCAGGCACAGGTACGCGAGGATGAAGCCCCCTCCGCCGGCCCAGCTCGCGGACGCGTTCCAGGCGGCGTGCGCGAGAACGGCCGCGAGGTATCCGACGACAGGCGCCAGATAGCGTACGGCGGTGCTGCGGTGCCGGATCGCGACGCCGATCCCGATCGCGGTGAACGACGTGAACAGCGGGTGCGCGAACGGCGAGATCACACCGCGGATGATGAACAGCGCGAATGCCCCGCGCAGGCCCGCGTCGGCGCCGGCCTCCTCGGAGAGCGTGTTGAAGACGCGGCCGTAGTACAGGATGTTCTCGGTGAAGGCGAAGCCGACGCCCACCATGCCGGCGTACACCAGTCCGTCGATGATGCCGTCGAACTCCTTGCGCCGGACCAGCGCCAGCAGCAGGATCACCGAGCCCTTGGCGAACTCCTCCACCGGCGGCGCCACGAACACCGCGGACCGGTCGCCGCCGACGCCGGTCTCCGCGAGCAGGTTCGACACCTCGGTGTTGATGAAGATGGCCACCAGCGTGGCGATGAACGCGCCCCAGCAGAGCGCGAAGACGATGTACTTGGTCGGCTCGGGCTCGTAGCGGTCCAGCCAGAGGTACAGCGCGATCACCGGGATGACCGGCACGAACGCGAACACCAGGCCCCAGGTGAAGCCGCCGACGCCGGTCGCCTTGGCGACGATGCCGAAGATCACCAGGCCCGCGATCGCGAACACGACCGCGATCACGATGCCGATCAGCACGCCGCGGTTACGCCGCTGCCCGGGCACGGGATGGCTCCCGAGCACGTTCGGCTGCGGGTACGGCCCGCCGGGCGAGTACGCCGACCCCGCCGCGGGTTGGGGCGCGCCGGACTGGCCTGGTGAGGGGTAACTCATGCCCCGAAGCCTAGTTGGGGTCGAGATCGAGCGGCAGAACCACCCACGCAGCGTTACCGGGATGGAACGACAAGGCTGTACTTCCTCCACCGCCCTGCCCCAGCACGCCGCCTGGTACGCCACCCAGTACGCCGCCCCGCTGCGGACCCGCTGCGGACCCGCCCCGAACCAGAACCCGGAGGCGGGATCGCCCTGTGATCTGAGAGACTCTTCTCTGCCAAGCGCCCGTAGCTCAGCTGGATAGAGCGTCGGACTTCTAATCCGTTGGTCGCAGGTTCGAATCCTGCCGGGCGCGCCCTGTGATGCCGCGCTCGGTGACCGTGAACCCGCGACGTGTGGGTTCACCGGTCGCCGCGGCTAGGTCCGCGTCGCCGGGACGAACCGCTCGACGAAGTCGAGAGCGGTCCGAGCCACCTCTTCCCAGCCGTGGTCGATGGTGAGCGAGTGGCCGCGGTTCGGCATCTTCTTGATCTCGGTATCGCCCGCGTTGCGTTTCTGCCGCTTGTACGAGGCGTTGGCGATCGCCCAGGGAACCGTGTGGTCCTCCGCCCCGTCGAGGATGAGCAGCGGGCCCCGATCGGGGTTCTTCGTGTTGACCTTCGACTCGGTCCAGGGATTGAGGTTGGCGTTACCCATCTGCGCCAAGGCGATCCCCGAGCCCGCCACATGGTAGGTGTCGTACAGCCGCCTGGCCTCTTCGCCGTCGAGGGCGTTCGCCCAGCCGTACTTGAACTGATCGAAGGTGAGCGTGATCGCCCGGCTTCGGTACCGGGGGTTCACCAGGAAAGGTCCGGCCGACCTGAGCACCGAGGCGGGCAGCGGCAGGACACCGCGAAAGACGCCCGGGTCGATGGCAACCGTGACGGCCGAAAGCCCGCGACCGGCGAGCATCTGGGCAACCAGTCCGCCGGTCGAGTGGCCGATGACGGCAGGCTTCTGCTCGAGCCGTCCGATCACGTCGGCCGTGTGGTCGGCCACCTGCTTCAGTGTCTTCTTGGCCAGGACATCAGGGTTCGCCCGCGACTCTTCGACCGTCTCGGGATCGTCCGGCCAGTCGGGCGTCAGCGGCGCGTACCCGGCCCGCCGGAAGTAGTCCGCCCAGGTGGCCCAACTGCTCGGCAGCAGCCAGAGGCCGTGGATGAAGACGACCGGAGTCGTGCGTGCGGCGTTCGCCGCCTCGACCTCGCTGCGCTCCCGCTCCGAAATCGACGCCATGTCCAACTCCTCTCCCGTCCGCACCGGATTCTGGACCGGACTGTCCGGAACCCGCCGTACGCCGCGGACAGGCGGCCGGCGGGGAGGCATCGCTCAGGCGCCGACGACGACCTGGAGGCGTCCTGCGTTGACGGCGGCCTTCCAGGCGTCGTAATCGCGCTCGTTCTGGTCGGCGTACATCTCGGCGAAGTCGGCGAGTGCGTGGGCGAAGCGGTCGGAGCTGCCGAGGTAGCCGGCGAGGGCCAGGCGGTCGCCGGAGCGGGCGTGCGCACGCGCCAGCGTCCAGCCGCACATGCCCGCGTAGATCCGCAGGCCCTTGGGAGTGCTGCGCTCGACGTCCGCCGAGAACTTCCAGTCCTTGAGTTGCCGGACGTAGTAGTCGCGCTCCACGCCGTCCTCGAGCAGTTGGGTCCAGCCGAGGAAGATGTCGCTCTGCGCCTGGATCAGGTGCTGCCCGGCGACGACCCGTTCGCCTTGATTGCGGTACTCGCTGCGGCCGACGTACCGGCAGAGCACGGACTCCCCCGCCTCCTTCGCCTGCAGGAACAACGGCTCGGTCCCGTCGCCGCACTCCATCAGCACGATCCAGCACCGGGTGCCCACGCTGCCGACCCCGACCACCTTCCGGGCGACCTGGGTCAGCGTGAAGTGGTCGAGCAGATGCCGCCGGTCCGACTGCAGCGTATGGCGGTACGTGTTCAGCGTCTCGCGTACGGCGTCCTCCACCGCCGTGCGCTGGTCCGCCGGGAAGATGTCCTCGAGCGGCTCGATCAGCGGGGGTGAGTGGACGATCCGCCGCCGGCCGTCGACCACGGTGGTCAGCTTGCTGAAGGCCTGCAGGTTGTCGTGGGTGTGCGCCTTGGCGACCATCTTCTCCAGCGACTTCACGCCGCGCGGGTGCACCGACGACCGGAACTCCCGGATGGCGTCCTCGACGTCGAAGTGGGCGTACCAGACATCCAGAAACGGCCGGGTCGCGAAGTCCTGCATCGCCGCGCGGTAGCTCTCGACCGACGCCAGGACCACTTTGCGCCGCTGCTTCTGATCGAACCCGTTCTCCCGTCCGGCCACGGCGAAGCTCGCGGCGAGCCGTTTGACGTCCCACTCGAAGGGGCCCGGCAGCGTCTCGTCGAAGTCGTTGACGCTGAAGACCAGGTGGCGTTCGGGCGACGCGAAGGCGCCGAAGTTCATCAGGTGCGCGTCGCCGCACAACTGCACGCGCAGCCCGGAGGTCGGCGTGGTCGCCAGATCGGCCGCCATCGGGAGCGCCGCGCCCCGGTAGAAGGCGAACGGCGACGTGAGCATCCGCCCGTGCCGGATCGGGACCAGTTCGGGTACCCGGGTCCGCTCCTGTTCGAGCAGCAGGCCGATCGGATCGCGCGGTCCCGGCTCGAACTCGGCGTGCGACTCGAGCGGGACCAGTTCGCGGACGCTCTTCCCCAACGCCACCCGGTCCGCCCGCGACAGGCCGATCCGCGGCAGCGCGCCGCGTGACAGGGCGCTGCGTGGCACAGCGCTCGATGACTGGGCGCTCCGCGACAGGCCACTTGGCAACAGGGCGCTTCGTTCCGACTCGGCAGGCATCGCTGCCGCCTCCTCCCCGATCCAGGCGATCCCGGTCCGCACTCGGGCGGTGCACCCGAGTCAAGCCGGGCGGCGCGACGTTCGAATCACCCCACCCGGATGATGCCTGGCCCGGTCCGCGGGCCGGAGCGTCGTTTCAGCGTTGACGAAGGGGCGATAGTCGTGGGCGAGCAGATCGCGCGCGCCGAGCAGCGCGTTCGCGGCTGGGTCCGGCAGGACATCGCCGGCCCGATCGCGGACTTCCAGAACCCGGACCAGGAACCACGCCGGTTGTTCGCGGAGTTCTACGGGACCTTTCTGCTGGTTCTGGTCGCCGCGGGCGGCGGGATGACGAGTCAGGCGTTCCCGGGCACGATCTCCCGGGAGGCGGTCGTGGTGGCACCGGGGCTGATGGTGATGGGCATCATCATGTTCATGGGCAAGGTGTCCGGCGCCCATCTCAATCCAGCCGTCAGTCTCGCGTTCGCGCTGCGCGGAGATTTCCCGTGGCGGCGCGTGCCCGGCTACATCGCCGTACAGCTGGCCGGGGCGACGGTGGCGGCGCTCTTCCTCCGGTGGGTGATCGGCGTGTCCGCGCGGTACGGCGCCACCTATCCCCCGCCGGTCACTGCAGCCTGGCAGGCGCTGGTGATGGAGGCGGCGCTCACGCTGGGGCTGGTCAGCGTCATCCTCGGAACGGCGTCGGGCGCCCAGAACGTCGGCATCGTCGGAGCACTCGGTGTCGGCGGCTACATCGCACTCGCCGGCCTGTGGGCAAGCCCGGTCTCCGGGGCCTCGATGAACCCGGCCCGAACGTTCGGACCGGACCTGGCCGCGACGAAGTTCACCGACTACTGGGTGTACGTCGTGGGCCCACTCGCGGGGGCGGTGATCGCGGTCGTCGCGGCGTACCTGCTCCGCGGCTCGGGCGGTGGCGCATCGGCCGTCGTCGCGGCACAGGGCGACCTCTTCACCCAGTACCCGGTGCAGCGCCAGGATGGCGAAGCCGGGCGTTCGGCGCCGGGTGAATCGGCACCGCCCGATGATCGTGACGGTGTGTGATTTCCTACCCGGCGCGTGATCTCTGACAAGACTGCGACCGGCCCTGCGCGCCAGGATCAGCAGAACCCGAACAGAGGAGTGCAACGGTGGGGAAAGTAGTCATGTACGGCACGGTGTCGGTCGACGGTTTCATCGCCGACGAGGACGACCAGGTCGGGCCGCTGTTCGACTGGCTGTCGAACGGCGACGTACCGCTGGACGATTCCGGGGTCGTGAAGGTGTCACAGGCGTCGTACGACTTGACCAGGGCGTACTGGAACGAGATCGGCGTGACCATCGCCGGCCGGCACGTCTTCGACCTGACCGACGGCTGGGACGGGAAGCCGCCGAGCGGTATCGACCACGTGGTCGTGGTGTCGCACCGACCGCCGCCCGAGGATTGGGACACGGCGACGCCGTTCCATTTCGTGAACGGCATCGAGGCCGCGATGACGAAGGCGCAGGAACTCGCGGGCGATCGGACCGTCGAGGTCGCGGCCGGTGACGTCGGCGGCCAGATGCTGGCGGCCGGTCTCGTCGACGAGGTCGGCATGGACGTGGCGCCGGTGGTGATTGGCTCCGGGAAGCGTTTCTTCGGGGCGGTCGCCGGACAGCACCTGCTCGAGGACCCGCATGTCGTGATCCAGGGCAAGCGGGTGCTGCACCTGCGCTACCGCGTACGCCGCTGAGTGCCGGGTGTGATGCGGGACACCTGAGGGCTACGCTCGAAAGGAGGGCGTAGCCCTGGGGGAATGCCGGCTGCGCCCGATCTGAGGGGAGAGGGCGGCATGACCACGTTCACGGTGTGGAAGTTCGACGACCCGAACGGCGCCGACCGGGCGGTCCGGGTGCTGAAGGAGGCCAGCGCGGACGGGCTGGTGAAGATCCTCGACCACGCGGTCGTCAGTTGGCCGCAAGGCGAGTCGAAGCCGACGACGCACCAGAGCCACGAGGAGACCTGGCGCGGGACCGGGTGGGGTGCGTTCTGGGGTGTCCTGCTCGGCGCACTGTTCTTCGTCCCGCTGATCGGTGGCGTCGTCGGAGCGGCCATCGGCGCGATCAGCAAGGTGACGGAGGACGTCGGCATCACGAAGGAACAGCTGGCGAAGATCCGTACCGAAGTGACCGAGGGGACGTCGGCGCTGTTCGTCGTCACCGACGAGGGTGACCTCGACCGGCTGGGTGAGCGGTTCCACGGGATGGGCAGCAAGCTGGTCGACACCAACCTCACCGAGGCCGAGCGGCAGACCCTGCTGGAGACCTTCGGCAGTCACTGATCACCCGCTCTCAGGGAGTTCCCAGCGACTTCTCAGCCCGTTCACGGGGCAGAGCGGGCTGCTTCGTTCGTCCAACCGATACCTGTCGGAAGGACGAACGTGATGCATGGAGTGATCGAGGGAGTACTGCGGGGACGAGAGCTGCGCTACACAGCCGATGCGGTCGTGCTGCTGGCCGGGATCCCCGGTGCGGGCAAGACGACGTTTCTGCGGCGGGTGTTCGCGGGTGACAGGTCAGTACGGGTGCTGGACTCCGCACAGCTGCGCGAGCGCTGGATGCCCGTCCTCGGAGTGCTCCCGTACTCCGTCTGGCGACCACTGGTCCATTTCGTGTACTACGTGACGCTCCTGGCAGCGATGCGCCCGGGGCGCGGCCCACTGGTGATCCACGACTGCGGTACCCGCTCGTGGGTGCGCCAGCTGATCGGCCGGCGTGCGCGTCAGGCCGGACTGCCCCTGCACCTGATCCTGCTCGACGTACCCGCCGACGTGGCCCGCTCCGGCCAGCAGGCCCGAGGCCGAGAAGTCGGACCGAACATCATGGCGACCCACTGCCGCCGCTGGCCGGACGTCGTCAGTAGGGCATCGATCGACCCGAGCAGCGCCGTACCAGGTGCCCACTCAGCCCTCGTCCTGACCAGACCGGAAGCCGACGAGGTGGAGCGCATCGTCTTCGGCTGACGGGCTCGGTTCGCGAATTGTCGGTGCGGTCTGGTTGAGTCGTCTCCTCTTGATGGGGAGGAACTGCGATGAAGGTTCGGGTCGGGCGTGAAGTGCTCGCCGAGGCGGTCGGCTGGGTGGCGCGTGGGCTGCCGAGCCGGCCGAGTGTGCCGATTCTGGCCGGGATGCTGGTCGAGGCCGCGGACGGTCAGGTGACCCTGTCCGGGTTCGACTACGAGAGCTCGGCGCAGGTCAGCGTGCCGGCCGAGGTGGCCGACGAGGGCCGGGTGCTGGTGTCGGGGCGGCTGCTGTCCGACATCTGCCGCAGCATGCCCGGCGGCTCGGTCGACCTGAGCGGTGAGGCGGCGCGCGTCCAGGTCAGCAGCGGAGCGGCGCGCTTCGTCCTGCACACGCTGCCTCTCGACGAGTACCCGCCGCTACCCGAGATTCCCGCCGCCACCGGTGTGGTCGACGGGGACGTTCTCGCGCGCGCCGTGCATCAGGTGGCGAGCGCGGCCGGACGGGACGACACGCTGCCGGTCTTCACCGGGATCCGGCTGGAGATCCGGGGGTCGACACTCTCGCTGCTCGCCACGGACCGGTACCGGCTCGCCGTGCGCACCATCCTCTGGGAGCCCGTCGACGCCACTTTCGAGGCGAATGCACTGGTCCCGGCGAAGCTGCTCGGTGATGTCACGAAGGCGATGGCCGGCCACGACATCACCCTCGCGCTCGGTTCGACCCGGACCGGGGACGGGTTGATCGGCTTCGAGGGCGGCGGCCGGCACGCGACCAGCCGGCTGATCGACGGCGAGTTCCCGAAGGTCCGCGGGTTGATTCCCGCCGACAGCGCGATCGCCAGCACCGTCACCGTCCAGACCGCTGCACTCGTCGAGGCCGTCAAGCGGGTGGCGCTGGTGGCAGAGCGTTCGGCGCCGGTGCGGCTGACCTTCGAGGACGGTACGGCGACGCTCGACGCGGGCAACGGTGAGGAGGCGCAGGCGTCGGAGGCGGTCGAGATCACGCTCGGCGGCGAGCCGATCGTGGCCGGATTCAACGCCGGCTACCTGCTCGACGGCCTGGCCTCGCTCGGCACCCCGTTCGCGCACTTCGCGTTCACCCAACCCACCAAACCGGCCAACCTGACCGGCCTGGCCTCCCCCGACGACCGGCCCACGCCCGACTCCGCCTACATCCTGATGCCGATGCGCCTGCCCACCTGACGTCGAGCCGGCCGGCAGCGGGTCGGCTTTGGCTGATCCCTGTTGTTGCCGGCCGCAACCGCCGGTCCGGGTCATCCGTAAGTCGCAGGCAGAGATCGTGCTGAAGACTGATGATCGCGGCCGGCGGGTGCGGTGTAGTGGCGTGGTGCCCGACGGAACCACGTATCCCGCCCCAGCACGGCTGTACGAGGTCGATCTTCTGCGGATCCTCGCTGCCGTCTCGGTGATGGCGTACCACTACCTGTTCTCCGCGTACGCGGGCGGACTGAGCGATCTGCACTTCCCACACGCCGATGTGATCGCGCGGTACGGGTATCTCGGCGTCGACCTGTTCTTCACGATCAGCGGATTCGTGGTGCTGCTCAGCGCCTGGGACCGATCACCGCGCCGCTTCGTGGTGTCGCGGGCGGTCCGCCTGTACCCGGCGTACTGGATCGCCGTCACGTTGACCACGCTCGTCTCGGTCGGGTTCGGCGCGGGGCGGTTCCCGGTCTCGCTTCCGCAGTACCTGGCGAATCTGACGATGTTCAACTCGCTACCGAACATCAAGAACGTCGACGTCGTCTACTGGACGCTGTGGGCCGAGCTGCGGTTCTACGCGATGATCCTGGTCCTCACGTGGATCGGGATCACCGCCCGCCGGGTGATGGTCTTCGCCTGGGCGTGGTTGGCCGCGACCTTCCTGTTCGAGGCCGGACTGTTGCCGCAGGCCACCGATCTGGTGCTCAACACCCAGTTCTCGCACTACTTCATCGCCGGGATGGCGCTGTGCCTGATCCATCGGTACGGCGCGACGCCGCAGACGCTCGCTCTGGTCGCGGTCGCGCTCGGCAACGCGATCTACCGGGGCATCGGCTTCGCCGACCGGGTCGGGCTGCGGTACGACGCCGAACTGCACCGGCCGGTCGTCGTCGCGATCATCGTGGCGATTTTCGCGGTCATGCTCGCGATCGCGCTCCGGCGTACGCAGTGCCTCGGCCGGCCGTGGTTCGCGATGCTCGGCGCGCTCACCTACCCGCTGTACCTGGTGCACGCGCACATCGGATTCATCATCTTCGAGCGCCTCGGCGACCGGGTGAACCACGTCCTCCTGGTCGCCGCCACGATGCTGCTGATGACCGGCGTCGCGGCCGCCCTGCACCGCTTCGTCGAGCGGCCGCTCGCGCCACGTCTCAAACGCCTCCTCGACCTTCCAGGTCGCAGAGTTCACGCACTGAGGAAGTAGCCCTCCAACACACGCGCCAGTGTCTCCGGCGGCACAGTGTGGAACGTCCCGTCGTGTCCCTCCACAGATCCCTGCGGCAGCGCGGCCGCGGTCTCACACACGGACCGCTGCAACCACTCCGGGCTGGCGCTGCTGTAGAGCCCCAGCGTCGGCATCGGGATCGATGACAGCAGCTCGACCGGTACGGCGCTGTCGCGCATCTGCAGCGCGTCGTACACCAGCGTGGGCGCCATGGCTTCCAACCCGGCCCACATCGGCGACTGCTTGATCTGCTCGACCATCTCTCGTGGCTGACCGACCGCCTCCACCATGAACAGCTCAGCCGCACCACCAGGGTTGCCGGCAGCGACGTACTCCTGCAGCCGCTCCAGGTACCGCTCCGGCTCCGGCGGTGCGCCGTCGACCCGGAACGGCGGCTCCACGACAGCCTGCTTCTCGAACGGCAGCCCGGCCTGCAGCAGCACCATCGACCCCGACGAGAACGCGCACGCGAACCGTGCGTCCGTCGCGGACCGCACCGCCTCCAGGTCCTCCCACTCCCGTTCCACGGCGTACGGCACCGTGTCACCGGAGTCACCGCGACCACGCCGGTCGTACGCCACCACCGTGAACGCCGATGACAGCGCCTCGGCGTACTCCGCGAAGTACCCGCGCCCGGTGAACGCACCCGCGACGAGCACCAGTCCGGGGCCGCTCCCGATCGCGTCGTACGCCAGCTCGGTGCCGTCCTTCGATACCACCTTGTCCATCACATGTCCTCCTGACAGAAGTCCCTCTGCCACACCGTCGAACGACGCGAGCACCCCGAGACATGGTGTGACCCAGCTCACAGTTGAGCTCTTTCCGTGCGGTAATCGGGTCACTACAGTTGGATTATGTATACAGGCGACTGCACACCGGACCGGGGTTGATGATGCTGCTTCGCCAACTGGAGTACCTCGTCGCCCTCGCCCGCGAGAAGCACTTCGCGCGGGCCGCGGACGCCTGTTACGTGTCGCAGCCGTCCCTGTCCGCCGCGATCCGCAAGCTCGAGCAGGAGCTCGACGTACCGATCGTGCGGCGTGGCCGGCGCTTCGAGGGACTGACCCCGGAAGGTGAGCGGGTGCTGCTCTGGGCGCAGCGCATCCTCGCTGAGCAGGACGCGCTCCGGCACGAGCTGTCGATGATGCGTGGCGGCCTCAACGGCACGCTGCGCCTCGGCGCGATCCCGACCGCGATGCCGGTCGTCTCGCTGCTCACCACCCCGTTCTGCGAGCGGCACCCGAACACCCGGGTGACCCTCGAGTCGCTGTCGTCGCGCGACATCACCCAGAAGCTGTCCGAGTTCGAGCTCGACGTCGCGATGACGTACCTCGACGACGACACCCTCGGCCAGGTGCGGAAGACGCCGCTGTACGAGGAGCGCTACCTGCTGCTCACGCCGAAGGACACCGAACTCGCCGGCCAGACCGTCGCGACCTGGGCACAGGTCGCCGAACTGCCGCTCTGCCTGCTCTCCCCCGACATGCGCAACCGCCGCATCATGAACAGCTACTTCACCGACGACGGCGTGACCGCGGCACCGTCGATCGAGAGCGACACGGTCTCCGGGCTGTACAGCCACCTGCACGGCGGCCACTGGTCGACGGTCATCTCGCACGCGTGGTTGCACATGTTCGGCGTACCGGACGGGATGCGCGTCGTACCGCTCAAGCGCCCGGCCCACGGTCCGCGGGTCGGCCTGGTCATCGCTGCTCGCAGCCCCGAGCCCGTCCTCGCCCGGGCCCTGCTCGATGTCGCCCGACAGGTCGGCGTCCAAACGGCCCTCGACGACCTGCTCAACATCCACCTCACCGGCTCCCTCGACGCAGCCGGCGGCCTTTGAGCCAGCCCCAGCCCCCGACCTCAGCTCTGGCGTTGCGGCGGCTGAACCTCGGGAAAGGACCGCTGGACTGTCGCTCCGCCGGAATGAGACGAACGTCGGACATCGATGCCGACCGTCCAGTGGCCTGGCTCGAGCGGCCGATTGGCAGGTTGAGGACGTTCTGCCAACTGCCTGTGCTCGGCCGTTCGACAATGGGTTAGTGCACGATGATCAGCTCGCGACCCGGTTCGACCCGCGTAAGGCCCGGCGGATACGACGTGCTCGCCGGGTGTTGCCGTGGATCGCTGGTGCCGGCGTGGTCGTCACCGCTGTCGGGCTCTTCCTGTCCTTCATCATCGCGGGCAGCGGTAACTATCGGGTGCGGGTAGCCGCGGCTGGCACGCCCTGCACCGACCAGTACGTGCTGTACCTTGACGAGGCAACCGGCTCCCCGCTGATCTGCAGTTCGGCGGCGTTTGTGCAACCGCCATCGGAGGCTGAAGATCGTTCGGAACTGTTGCCGCACGAGAAGGCTGAGTTGGTGACGCTGGCCCGGTCGCTGGCGAGTTCCGGAAACGGGATCGACGTCGCCGAGAGACGACAGATCCGCAGGCTCGAGGCCCAGATTTCCCGCCGGCACGGCGAGTGGACGCCTGGCTGGCACTGGTCCGACCCCTGGTTGTTGTACCCGATGCTGGCAGGCGGAGCAGTTGCCGTCATCTGCGGCGGTGTCTTCGTCTCCTTGCTCACGCGCGACGACTACTGACCACGCGAGCCCCGTAACACCCACCCGGACTTTCGGCCGGCGCCGTCAGTCCAGCACCTGATCGGTCTCGCGGGTGTAAGCCGGATCACCCCCGACGTAACCCGGATCACGTGAGATCCGGGCATTTCCGCTGGATCAGGCTGGTTGAATGTATACAGAAGCCAGAATTCAGAAGGAGAGAGCAGAGATGATTTTCACCCGTAGGTTCGGCGCTCTGGCGGCCCGGCCGCAGTTCCCGGATGCCCCGGAGCTGCAGGAGCTGCACCGGCCGCTCGACCTGGACGCGGAGCTCGCCGAGCTGACCGCCCAGAACGCTGCCCAGAACACGGCCCAGAACACGGCCCAGACCAAGGAGCAGAACGACGACCGCGAGTCGGCCGCCTGACTCGCGTGAAACTCCGGCACAACACCTGCTGCCGGAGCTATATGTCAGGTCATGGCACTTGGTAGACTGTCTACCAAGTGCTATGACCGTAGGACCGGAAAGGACCTCATGACGACGATCAGCGCAGGGCCCGGGGCGGGCGCGGAGCCGGCCGGTGTGCGACACGTCAAGCGGCCGACGCCGCTGCGGGAATCGGTGTACGAGGCCCTCACCGAGATGATCATCGACGGCACCCTCGAGCGCGGCCGGCATCTGGTCGAGGTCGAGCTCGCGTCGATGCTCGGCGTCTCCCGGCAGCCGGTGCGCGAAGCCCTGCAGCGGCTGAACAACGAAGGCTGGGTGGACCTGCGGCCCGGATTCGGCGCGATGGTGCATGTGCCGGCCGAGGACGAGGTCGACCAGCTGCTGGCCGCGCGCGCAGCGCTGGAGTCGGAGTCCGCCCGGCTCGCGGCCCGGCACGCGTCGAAGGAGGACGTGGCGAAGCTGCGGGAGCTCTGCAAGGTCGGTACGGCGTACCAGGAGGCCGGTGACATCGACGGCACCGTGCGCACCAACGCGGAGCTGCACAGCTCGATCACGCAGATGTCCGGCAACAGGTTCCTCGTCGACTTCGCGGCCCAGGTCGACCGCCGCGTCCGCTGGTACTACACACCGGTAGCCCCGATGCGTGGCGCCGCCTCGTGGCGCGAGCACAACCGCCTGGTCAAGGCGATCAGCGACGGTGACGAGGACAAGGCCGCGCAGATCATGCGCGAGCACACCGAGCACACCCGCAAGGCGTACCACGAGCTGCAGGCCACCGCGGAGCCGGTCGAACCCGCCGAGCCCGCCGCCGCCACCCGCCGGCGCCGCCGCAGCTGACTCGCGCGACATCGGCTCGTAGCGAGGCGTGCCGGGACGAATCACCCGCCCCGGATGATGCCGCTCCGCCTGCCTGCTGCTGAGGCTGAACGTAAGGTTCGCCCGGCAGCGGAGGAGACCGGCATGACACTGACACCGACAGGTTCGCAGGGGCCGGCGGCCGACGTGCTGGTGATCTTCGGGATCACCGGTGATCTGGCCAAGGTGATGACGTTCCGTTCGCTGTACCGCCTGGAGGCGCGCGGGCTGCTGAACTGCCCGATCGTCGGTGTGGCGGCCGACGACTGGACCGTCGACCAGCTGATCGACCGGGCCCGAACGTCGATCGAGGGCACCGGTGTCACGATCGACAAGGCCGTCTTCGACCGCTTCGCCGACCGGTTGTCGTACGTCGGGGGCGATTTCGACGATCCCGGTGTCTACGACCGGGTCGGCCAGGCGATCAAGGGGGCCGAGACGCCGGTCTTCTACCTCGAGATCCCGCCCTTCCTGTTCGCCCGAGTGGTCCAGGGGCTGTCCGAGGCCGGACTGACCTCCGGTGCGCGAGTCGTGATCGAGAAGCCGTTCGGCCACGACCGGCAGTCGGCGCACGAACTGGCTGCCACCCTGCACCAGTACCTGGACGAGTCGCAGCTGTACCGGATCGACCACTACCTCGGGAAGATGGGCCTGGAGGAGATCCTGTTCCTGCGGTTCGGGAACGCCATGCTCGAGCCGCTGTGGAACCGCAATTACGTCGACTGTGTCCAGATCACCATGGCGGAGAGCTTCGGCGTCGAGGATCGCGGCCACTTCTACGACCCGGTCGGCGCGCTGCGCGACGTCGTCGTCAATCACTTGATGCAGGTGGTCGCGGCCGCCGCGATGGAGCCGCCGTCGCGCGGTGATCCGACCACGCTGAAGGACTCGCAGACCGCGCTGTTCCGGGCGATCGAGGACGCCGATCCGGCGCATTACGTGCGCGGTCAGTACGACGGGTACCTCGACATCGACGGGGTCGCGAAGGACTCGACCACCGAGACGTACGCCGCGCTCCGGCTCGAGATCGAGAACTGGCGCTGGTCCGGCGTACCGTTCTTCATCCGGACGGGGAAACGGCTTCCGGTCACGCAGACCGAGCTCCGCCTGGTCTTCAAGCGGCCGCCGCGGCTGGGTTTCGCGCCGCGCGGGCACGTGGCCGAACCGAACCAGCTGGTGATCAAGCTCGACCCGTCCACGGGGGTCCGGGTCAAGCTGGATGCGCGTCGCGCGGACACGGCCCGCTTCGCGCCGATCGACCTCGACATGGAGTTCGCGGACGAGGGCGGCGAGGGCCCCACGCCGTACGAGGTGCTGTTGCACGCGGCAATGACCGGCGGCGGCACCCGATTCACCCGGCAGGACGCGGTCGAGGAGCAGTGGCGCGTCATGCAACCGTTGCTCGACGCACCGACTCCGATCCATGCGTACAAACCCGGAACCTGGGGACCGACGGCGGCCGACGAGATCACGGCCGGGTACGGCGGGTGGCGCCACCCGTGGATCCCGGACTGACAACTCCTGACCTGAGCCGCGGAGCCGGCCGGTTCGCAACGAACCGGCCGGTCTGTCGTGCGGCTCAGCCGAGCCGCTCCAGCAGGTGGTCACCGACCCGCAGTGCGTTCGCGATCGCGGTCAGTGCCGGGTTCACCGCGCCGATGCTCGGGAAGAAGCTGGTGTCGACGACGTACAGGTTGTCGACCTCGTGTGCCTTGCAGTTGGTGTCCAGGACCGAGGTCTCCGGATCCAGCCCGAACCGCACCGTGCCGGCCTGATGCGCGCAGCCCGCCACCGGGATGTCGTTCTTCATGTAGACGCTGCGCGGAATCAGGTGGTGCGGGTGCATGCCGAGGCGGCCGAGGTTCTGCTTGGTCCGCCGGTACAGCTGGTCCATCGGCTCGGTGTTGTTCGGCGTGTAGCTCAGCACGACGTTGCCGCGCCTGTCGAGCGTCACCCGGTTGTCCGGATCCGGCAGGTCCTCGACCGAGAGCCAGAAGTCGACGGCATGCTCGGCCACGTCCCGCAGCGCGAACGTCGGCGCCACGACGGTTTCGAGCGGCTTCTCGCCGCGATACATCGGGGCCGAGGACTTGCCCACCATCTGCAGGTTGCCCATCGGATAGTCGAAGTCGGCGTCCCCGAAGTAGTAGTCGTTCAGCCCGAGCGTCTTCTGGAACCGGGTGTCGTTCTTCTCGGTGGAGATCGCCAGGAACGCCCGGCTGTTGTGGAACACGTAATGCCGCCCGACCTGATCGGAGCCGTTCGCGAGCCCGGCCGGATGCCGGTCGCTCGCACTCGCGAGCAGGATCTTGGCCGAGTTCACCGCACCCGCCGACAGCACCACGATGTCAGCACGGAAGCGTTGCTCGTCACCTTGCACCTCGGCGACGACGTCGGTCACCGTGCGGCCGGCCGGGTCGGTCTCGAGGCGCCGTACGACGGTGTTCCGCAGCAGCGTCACGTTGTCGTACTCGAGGGACGGCCGGACGGCGATCACATCCGCGTCCGACTTCGCGTGCACCAGGCAGGGGAACCCGTCGCAGGTCGCGCACCGGATGCACTTGCTGGCCTCCGGCCGCTGCTCGTCCAGCATCACGCCGCACGGCGCGTGGAACGGATGCAGCCCGGTCGCCCGCATGTCGTCGAACAACTGCTGGATCCGCGGCTCGTGCGAGACCGGCGGATGCGGGTACGGCGCCGACGCCGGCGGATCGGTGGGGTCCTCGCCGCGGGCACCGTGAACCTGGTACAACTGCTCAGCCTGGGTGTAATACGGCTCCATCACGTCGTAGGTGATCGGCCAGGCCGGCGAGATTCCCCCGTGGTGCTTGAGTTCGTGGAAGTCGCGCTCGCGCAGCCGGTACAGCGCGGCACCGTAGAACTTGGTGGCACCACCAACGAAATAGTGCACCTGCGGCTGGAACGGTCTGCCGTCGCCGTCGTACCACTGGTCCGGCGAGACGTACCGGTTCTTCACGAACACCGCCTCGGCGTTCCAGTTCTCCACCTCCCGCGGGAGCCAGTCGCCGCGTTCCAGGACGAGGATCCGCCGTCCCGACGGTGCCAGCCGGTGCAGCAGCGTGCCGCCCCCCGCTCCCGTTCCGACGATGATCACGTCGTACTGCTCGGGCATGGTGTCCTCCTCAGGTGCCGTCACCCCGCGGCACCACATTGATACGGATGTGTGGGACGTCGGCGGTCTCGTCGCCCCAGGCGATCCGCTCCGGCTCGCCGGACCACTCGACGGTCGCCGCGTGATCGCGGTCGAAGTAGTTCCAGGCCCAGGTCATGAACGCGTCGGTTCTGCTGTGCGCGCCGCTGAGGAGCATCGCGTGGACGCCGAGCCAGGCAGCGAAGGCAACCGGGCCCTCGACCTGATGCCGATGCCGGCCGACCTCGGCGACGGCTGCGTTGCGGCCGATCATCGCCATGATGCCCTTGTCCTTGTAATGGAACGGCTCGGCTTTCTCGCCGCGCACCTCGCGCAGAATGTTGCCCGCGGCCCAGGCCCCCGACTGCTGGGCGACCGAACCCAGTTGCGGCAGGATCGACCCGTCGTGAGCGGGAATGTTGGCCACGTCGCCGATCGCATAGACGTGCGGATGCTTGTCCACGGTGAGGTCCGGCAGTACGTCGATGCGCCCGCCACGGCCGGTCGTCAAACCGGTCGCGGTGCCGACGACCGACGCGGCCGCCTCACCGCCACCCCAGATGACCGTGCGGGTCCGGATCGTCGACCCGTCGTCGAACTCGACCCGATCGGCGTGCACCGCTGCGACCCCCGTCCCCAGCCGCGGCTTGGCGCCGCGCTGGGTGAGCCGCTTGTGCGCGTACTTGTGTGACTTCCGGGAGAACGCGGACAGCAGTGTCTCGCCGCGGTCGACCAGGGTGACCGTTCCCGGCTCCGAGATTCGTTCGGTGGCCAGCAACGCCGCCATCAGCTCGGTCAGTGCGCCGGTGATCTCGACCCCGGTCGGACCACCGCCCACGACCACGACGTCCAGCGCACCTGGCGCGTCCGGAGCGGTGTGGATCGTGGACTGCAGGTGCCGCCGCAGCCGCTCCGCGTCGGCGACCGAGTACAACGGGAACGCGTGCGCGGCAGCCCCTGGTACGCCGAAGTACTCCGGCCGCGCACCGGCTGCGACGACCAGGTGCGTACCGGCGATCCGATCGCCGTCGGTCAGCGTCAGCGCGAGGTTGTCGGCGTCGATCCGCTCGACCTCGGCGGTGCGGACGTGGACGGTCGGGTGCTCGCGGAAGATTGTCTTGTGCGGCCGCGCGATGTCCTCGGCCGGCAACTGCGACGTGGCGACCTGGTACAGCAACGGCTGGAATTGGTGGTAGTCGTTGCGGTCGACCAGTGTGACCTGAACGCCTTCGTCCCCCAGCGTGTGCGCGCACGCGACGCCGGCCAGCCCGCCGCCGAGGACGACGACGTGCGGGCTTTCCATCTGCTCGGTCACAGCGACAGCTCCTCCCGGATGTCGGCCAGGATGATCCGCCCGGCACCGCCGATCAGTGCCAGGTGTGAGAACGCCTGCGGGAAATTGCCCAGGTGCCGGGCCCGCTCGACCTCGTACTCCTCGGCGTACAGCCCCAACGGCGACTGGATCCGCAGCAGCCGTTCGAGCTGGCTGCGCGCGCGGTCGACCTCGCCGGTCATCGCGAGCGCAGACACCAGCCAGAACGAGCAGATCAGGAACGTGCCTTCCTTGCCGGACAGGCCGTCGTCGGTCTCGTCGGTCTTGTAGCGCAGCACGAACCCGTTCTCGGTCAGCTCCTTGTCGATCGCGTCGACGGTCGCCCGCATCCGCTCGTCGGTGGCCGGCAGGAAGCCGAACAGCGGCGCCAGCAGGGTCGAGGCGTCGAGCGCGTCGGTGTCGTAGTGCTGCCGCAGGACGCCGCGGTCACTCACGCCGTGCTCGAGGATGTCGTCGCGGATCTCGTCCGCCGTCTTCGCCCACAGGTCGGACAGCGCGTTCTCGTTGAGGATCCCGGCCAGCCGGGCTGCCCGGTCCAGGGCCACCCAGCCCATCAGCTTCGAGGACACGTAGTGCTGGGGTTCGCCGCGGGCCTCCCAGATGCCCTGGTCGGGATCGTGCCACGACGAGATCGCGCACTGGGCCTGCGACTGGACCAGCGGCCACAGGCGGCGCGGCAGTCGCTTGCTCCGCACGGTGTGCAGCAGCACCGAGTCCAGCACCGCGCCGTACACGTCGTTCTGCTTCTGGTTGTAGGCGCCGTTGCCGATCCGCACCGGACTGGCCCCCTCGTAGCCGGTCAGGTCGTCGCGGGTCGACTCGGTCAGGTCGCGGCGGCCGTCGATGCCGTACATGATCTGCAGCGCGCCGTCCGGGTTCGGCTCCAGGTCGGCGACGAACTGCATGAACTCGTTGGCTTCCCAGTCCAGGTTCAGGTAGTGCAGCGCCTGCAGCGTGAACGTGGTGTCCCGGATCCACGTGTAGCGGTAGTCCCAGTTGCGTTCACCGCCCGGTGTCTCCGGCAACGACGTGGTGAGCGCCGCGATCGTCGCTCCGGTCGGCATGTACGTGAGGCCCTTGATGGTCAGCGCCGAACGCTCCAGCGGATGCCGGAAGCGGTGGTCGGGGATCCTGGCCCGCGCCAGCCAGTGCCGCCAGAACAGGACTGTCGCCTCGATCCGCCGCTCGGCGTCGGCCACATCCGTCGGCGACACCAGTCCCTCCGCCCACGAGAGCGCGCAGTACGCCTTCTCGCCCTTGGTGATGACGTGCCGGGCCCGGGCCGAGCCGCCCTCGATCCCGATCAGCATGTCGGTGGACAGCCGGAACGTCTGACCGGCACCGGTCGCGTCCGCGGCGTGCAGGTCCTCGCTCACCATCGTCCAGTCGGCCGGGGTCCGGCCGTAGTCGAAGACCGGCTCGCAGACGATCTCGATCTCGACCGAACCCTCCAGGCATTCGACGGTCCGGACCAGCAGATGGTCGGCGTCGTCGTCGGCCGGCGGCCTGGTGTGCGGAGTCACCGTGTCCGGGCCGTGCGCCGGTCCCATTGTCAGCGCGTCGTGGACGAGCAGCCAGCCCGCCGGCGTGTGCCAGGTGGTGGTCATGACGTTCGTCCCCGGGATGTACGCCCGCGCGGTCGGCTGATTGATCCCGTACGGACCGAACCGGAACGACCCGGCATCACGGTCCAGCAGGTTGCTGAACACGCTCGGTGCGTCGAAGGCGGGCAGACACAGCCAGTCGACCGATCCGTCCGGCGCGACCAGGGCACCGGTGTGGCAGTTCGACAAGAACGCGTAGTCGGCGATCGGCGGGAACGGCGAGCTCAAGGTCATGGCGAAGGTCCTTCACAGTTGTGCCGCGCGCCGGTCGCGGGCCTTCGTCCACGATCGGCAGCGCGTGCGAGCGGGCGAATCACCCGCCGGAGATGATTGGCCGGTCACCGGCGTCCTCGATTCCTTCCTCGGGCAGCAGCGTGCGCTGGTCGAGCACGTACAGCAGGACGAACCCCGGTACGACGATCAGGACCGCGAGTCCGACCGCGACGAGCAATGTGACGAGCGTGGCCTCGGGTGCGGCCGCTGCGGAGACGGTCAGGCTTTCCGGCAGGAAGTACGGCCACTGCGCGATGCCCCAGCTGACGATGATTCCGGCCACCGCGAGTACGGCGAGGAGCCGCGCACCGCGAGCGGCGGAGCGCATCAGCAACACCAGCGCGCCGAAACCGCAGAGCACACTGAGAATTGCGGTCGGCAACGCCCTCGACAGCAGGCCGTCGAAGACGTGTGACGCGTCGGCGTTCAGCACGAACAGCCCGACCACGGCGACCACCGCGGCCACGACCGCACTTACCACGGCACGGCGGCGGAAGTACTCGCCCAGCTCGAACTGGTGGAACCGGCGAGCGTCCCAGACCAGATAGACGGCCGCCAGGTACGCCGCCACCACGATCGCGAGCACGCCGCTCGTCAACGACACCGGGTTCAGCCAGCTGGTCACCGGGTCGCCGGCCTTGCCGCCCGCGGGGACGCGCCCCGATGCGATACCACCCGCGATCGCGCCCATGCAGAACGGTACGAGGACCGACGACAGCGCGAACGCGCCGCCGAAGACCCGACGGTACCGCAGCTTCACGACCGACTTGCGGAACGCGAAACTCGCGCCGCGCAGCACGATCCCCAACGCCGCTAGCGTGAGTGGCACGAACATCGTCAGCACGATCGACGCGTACGCCGCCGGGAACGCCGTCCAGGTGACGACGAAGACGAAGATCAGCCAGACGTGGTTCGCCTCCCAGACCGGACCGATCGACCGCTCGATCAGCGCCCGCGGTTCGGCGCCCTGCTCGGGTCCGCCCGCGACCAGATCCCAGAACCCCGCCCCGAAGTCCGCGCCGCCGAACACGGCGTACGCCACCAGCGCGAGCAGCAGCACGGCCGCGATCGTCGTACTCACGGCGTCCGCTCCTCGACCCGTTCATCGGCCGTCTCGAGCTCCGTCGCGTCCTCCTGCGTCGGGCCGTACGGCGTGTCGCCCTCGACGAAACCGCCCGCGCGGCGGAAGCGCCGGCTCATCCCCCGCAGGACGAGGATCGTCGTGACCCCGAGGGCGGCGTACAGCAGGAAGACGGCGATGAACGTGATCCAGACCCCGGTGTTCGCGGTGGCGGCCTCCTCCACCTTCATCCGGTTGTAGACGATCCACGGCTGCCGGCCGACCTCGGTGACGATCCACCCCGCTTCCATCGTGATCACCGCGAGTACTCCGGCGCACGCGGCGGCGCGTAGAAACCATTTGCTCTTCGGCATTCGCCGGCGGAACAGCCAGGTCAGCCCGTACCAGACCGAGAGCAGGAACAGCGCCGTACCGAGTCCGACCATCACGTCCCACGCCAGATGCACGGTGTTGGTCTCGCGGATCGTCGGCCGTTCGTCGACCGGCACGGTGTCGAGCCCCTGAATGACGGTCGACCTGCCGCTGCCCGGATCGGACAGCCAGGACGCCAGACCCGGGATCGGGATCCCGCCGGAGATGGTGCCGTCGGCGTTCAGCTTGCCCAGCAGCGTTTCGGGGACGTCGGACGCCGTCGTCGGCACCAACTCGATCGCGGCGAACTTCACCGGCTGGTTGTTGTACACCCACCGCGCCAGCGCGTCGCCGACGCCCATCTGGATCGGCGTCATCACCGCGGCCACCGTGAACGCGATCGTGAACGCGATCCGGTGGTACCGGTCGTCGCGGCCCCGCAGCATCGCGGTCGCGTAGACCGACGCGACCAGGAACCCGCCGACCAGGTACGCCGCGATCACCATGTGCGCGGCCTGCAACGGCATCGAGTCGTTGAAGATCACCTCGAGCGGCTCGACCTTGGTGATCTCGCCGTCCGCGTTCATCGTGAACCCGCCGGGCGCGTTCATCCAGGCGTTCGCCGCGACCACCGAGATCGAGCCGAAGATGCCCGCGATCACGATCGGCACCCCGGTCCAGAAATGCGTCCACGGCTTCAGCCGCCGCCAGCCGAAGATGTAGATCGCGACGAAGATCGCCTCGGTGAAGAAGAACAGTCCCTCGAACGCGAACGGGATGCCGAACGCCTCGCCGTACACGCCCATGAACCGCGGCCAGAGCAGGCCGAACTCGAAGCTCAGCACGGTTCCGGTCACCGCCCCGACGGCGAACGTCACGGCCATGTACTTCGACCACTGCTGCGCGAGCAGCAGCGCGTCGTGGTCGTCGCGCCGCAACGCGCGATAGTTGGCGATCAACGTCATGAAGGCCCACGACACCCCGAGCGGTACCAGGATGATGTGGAAGGCGAGGGTGAACGCCATCTGCGCCCGCGCCCACGGCACCGGGTTCACGGCCTCCGCGATGACCAGGCTGGTGACGCCTGTCATGCGCCGACCCGATCCTGCGACTCGTACTCGGCCAGCAGTTGCTTCTCACGCTCGTGCCGAGGGAAGAGGAAGAAGACGAGAACCGCGCCGATCAGGATCGCGATGATGCCGGCTGTGTAGGCCCAGTCGGCACCGTCCAGGAACGACGACTTCGCCGCACTGACGATCTGGTCGGAGTACTGCGGGTACTGCTGGGCGGTGTCGCTGGCACTCGAGAACGACTTGGTGAGCTCGTTCTTCACCGTGTCGGACACCTCGTCGCCGTTCGGTGCCGCCGCGATCGCCGCGGCGAACGCGGACGCGTACCCGGCCGCCAGCAGCGCGCCGAAGATCGACTGCATGATCGCGCCGCCCAGATCGCGCTGCAGGTCCGCGGTACCGGACGCCATCCCCGCGCGCCGTACCGGTACTGCGCCGGTCAGTGAGTGCGACGCCGGCGTCCCCGCGAACCCGACTCCGATGCCCACGAACACGTACGCGATCGCGACCTGCCAATACGCGCTGTCGTCGGACCAGAGCATCAGCATCGACCCGAAGGCGAGGAGCAGCGCCACGTATCCGGCGAGCAACGTGAAGCGCGCGCCGCGGGACTCGACCAGCTTCGCCGAGGACGGCGCGATCAGGATCATGCACACGACCGCGGGCAGGAACGCCGTACCGGCCTCGAGGGTCGAGTAGCCGAGCACGTTCTGCAGGTACTGCTGGCTAACGAACGCCGACCCCATCAGCGAACCGAACACGATGATGCCCGCACAGGCCGCCACCCAGAAGATCCGCCGGCCGGCGATGTGCAGGTCGTACAGCGGGTTCGGCGCCCGGCGCTGCCGCAGCACGAACGCGATCACCGCGGCCACCGTGAGAACCGCCAGGCTGATCACCAGCGTGCCCTGGTTCGGCACCGGCGCGAAGTTGATCGCCAGGATCAACGCGCCGACCATCACCACCGACAAGATGCCGCCGAGGTTGTCGACCGGGTCGGTCGTCTCGTTCACGTGCGCGGGGACCAGGAAAATCGCCATCAGCAGCGCGATGACGGCCAGCGGCAGCGTGATCAGGAAGACCGAACCCCACCAGAACGACTCCAGCAACGCACCGGCGACCAGCGGACCGAGCGAGGCGATGCCGCCGCCGATCGCGGACCAGAGGGCGATCGCCTTCGTCCGTCCCGCCCCGGTCCACAGTGCCGCGATCAGCGCCAGCGTCGTCGGGTACGCCAGACCTGCGGAGATGCCACCGACCACCCGCGCGATGAACAGCACCGAGTCGGTCGGCGCGTACGCCGCGAGCAGGCAGGCCGGGATCGACAGCAACATGCCGAGGACGAGCATCAGCTTCCGTCCGTACCGGTCACCGAGCGCACCGAGGTACAGCACCGACGCGGCCAGCCCGAGCGAGTAGCCGACCGCGATCAGATCCAGCGCCGTCTGCGACGAGTCGAACGCCCGGCCGATGGACGGCAGCGCCACGTTCGCGACGGACAGGTTCAGGTTGGCGACACCCGCGACCACGATCAGCGAGATCAGCACCAGACCGGCCCGAGCCGGCGCCGCCCCGGGTGCCGGAGCCTTCCGGCCGCTCCTTTGGCCGCTGCCGTGCTTCGCGTGGGTCACGCCCCCACCACCCCCCGCCTCCACCTCTACGAGGTGCGAGGGGCCGGGGCATCACCCTCCATGGGTGATCGGTGGCCCGCGATCACTGCCGGATCGCGGGCCACCGACACGCCTGCGAGAGCTCAGGCGAGGCGCTTCTTGCGGCCGCGGCCGGTGGCGGCCTTGCGAGCCTCCAGCGCCGCGGCGAGTTGGCTGTACTGCGCGACGACACGCTGCGCGTACAGGTTGTGATCGAGGATGCGCGGCCACCAGAAGCGGCCGAGCTGCTCGTGCATCCACAGGAAGCCGATCGCGAATCCCATGCTCACCAGTGCACGGAAGGCGAGGAACTTCCACGGTTCGGGCGGGAGTCCCGGCGTACCGGCGACCACCCACTCGGTCACCACCGCGTGCGCGAGCAGCGCCAGCGGGAACGCGACCACCCAATAGACCGCCGCCGGTGCGAACACCCCGGCGGGGACCTTGCCCAGCGCGACCAGGGCGGCGTACCCGGCCCCGAACACCATCAGCGGGACGCCGAGCCCGAGCCCGGTGAGCACCGCCCAGCCGGCGGGCTGGCCGACGAACGCGGCCAGTCCACCGGCGATCAACCCCGCCGCGGCCCCGACCGCGAGGGCCGGCACCGAGTACTCCGCCAACTGCTTCCAGTCGGTCATGTCAGCCCACAGCCACGCCGAAGCGGAACAGGCAGTAGAACAGCATGCCGAGGTAGAACACCGCTCCGAACCCGATGATCAGGTTCCGCACCGGTCCCGGCCGGATCGGTTTCGGCAGCAGCAGGTTGTTGGTGAGCAGCAGCACGATGCAGTACGCACCCATCGCGAACGTGGACAGGAACGCCAACGTGTCCAGGATCCCGGCCGGACCGTCGGCCGGACCGAACAGCAGGATCAGGATGCCGAACAGGATCACGCCCCACAGGAACCCGGCATACAGCCGCGACATCGAGAACCGCTTGGCCCCCGGGACGAAGTAATACGTCATGTCGGCCTGACCGCGGGAGAACGAGTCGAACAGACCGAGGGTCGCGTTCAGCCCGATCAGCGCGATGA
The DNA here is from genome assembly GCF_040649595.1 of Kribbella sp. NPDC048915. Classification (NCBI taxonomy): domain Bacteria; kingdom Bacillati; phylum Actinomycetota; class Actinomycetes; order Propionibacteriales; family Kribbellaceae; genus Kribbella; species Kribbella sp. NPDC048915. Next base: position 168,292 of record NZ_JBEZFT010000002.1, read on the forward strand.
AGGCGAAGAACAACGTCCCGAGAATCGGCGAGCCGGCCGACGCGAACGCGTCCGACATCGCCTTCAGCGCCGCCTCCCGGTCACCGCCCTCGATCAGCGACGCCACGTTCGGGTTCGTCCGGGCCGCCGACATGGCCAGCACGGTGAACGAGATCGTGACCAGCATCGTGATACCCCAGAAGAGCAGCAGCGCGTCGAACGTGACCCACTTGCGCCAGCCCTTCCACTTGGCCAGTTCCGCCGGGTCTTCGGTGTCGAACATGAACCCGCGCGACGGCATCGACTCCGCCTCGCCCGCGGCCCGCAGTCCGCGGATCTTCGGGATGTGCGCACCCATGCCGGCGCCGCTGTCGCGCAGCTGCAGCGTGTACCACATCTGCTGCATCCCGGACGGCCCCGCGAACGCGATCGACCCGACCACGACCGGGAACCAGGCCGAGGTCATCGCCTCGTCCGGGAAGAACCCGACCGCGAACATCCCGGACAGCGTCCGGCCCAGATCGTCCCAGCTGCCGACCATCGCCGCGATCACCGACGTACCGACGACCAGCAACCCGATCAGCAGACCGAGTAGTTTCTCCAGGAAGTTGTAGATCACCGACAGCATGCTGAACAGCACACCGACGAACACCAGAGCCACGCACGCGGTGACCTGCCAGGGGATGCCGGTGACTTCCTCGAACGCGGCCGCGCCGGCGGACAGATGGCCCGGCCACATGTAGATCAGGATCGCCGCCGCGTAGAAGAACCACATCAGCGGTTTGAAGATCCGGGCCGCGCCGAAGAAGATGCTCTCCCCGGTGGCCATCGCGTACCGTGCCATCTCCAGCAGCACGAACGCCTGCAGCGTGACACCGACCATGAACAACCAGCGGATGTCCGGCCCGAACACCAGGACGAGCCGGGGCCACATGTAGGACTCCCCCATGCCCACCCCGAGCGCGACCAGGAACACGGTCGGGCCGAGGATGTGCAGCGAGGGCGGTGCGTCCGGAAGTTTCCGGATCGGCATCGGTTCGAGCCGGCCGGCCTTCCAGACCTTCTCGGTGGCCGCGGAGGTCGCGGCCGCCGCGGCCGGCTCTTCAGGTACTTCTGAGGTCTTGCTCGTGACGTCCAAGGCGGACTCCTTAGATCGACGCCAGCTAGCGGATGTCCCCGTGTACTGCTGCCTCCAATCAACCCAGCGGACCCGCGTTGCGGGCCCAGCGGTACTTGGCACCGAGCACCTGGACGGGGGTCTCGGTGGTGTACGGGTACGCGACCACACCGTGGTCGAACAGGTACTGCGACGCCTCTTCGACCTCGACGTCGCCGGACAGCGAGGCGACCACGGGCTTGTCGATGCCCTTGGCCCGGAACTCCTCGACGACGTCGGCGACCAGTTTCGCGAACACCATCGGCGGTGTCACGATCGTGTGCCAGTACCCGAGGATCAGCGCGTGGATCCGGTCGTCTGACAGCCCCAGCGCGATCGTGTTGCGGTACGTCGACGGCGGCTCACCGCCGGTGATGTCGACCGGGTTGCCGGCCGCCCCGAACGGCGGGATGAAGGTCCGGAACGCCGCGTCCAGATCCGCCGGGATGTCCATCAGCGTCAACCCGGCGTCCACGCAGGCGTCCGACAACAGCACGCCGGAGCCACCCGCGCCGGTGATGATCACGACGTTCTCACCCTTCGGCGTCGGCAGCAGCGGGATGCCGCGGGCGTACTGCAGCATCTCGTTCAGCCCGGGCGCGCGGACCACGCCGCTCTGCCGCAGGATGTCGTCGTACACCTTGTCGTTGCCGGCCAGGGCACCCGTGTGCGAGCTGGCCGCCCGTGCACCCAGAGAGGTACGCCCGGCCTTCAGCACTACGACCGGCTTCTTCTTGGACACCCGGGCCGCCGTCTCGGCGAACGCCCGGCCGTCCTTCAGGTCCTCAAGATGCATGGCGATCAGGTTGGTGTTGTCGTCGTGCTCGAAGAACGTCAGGAGGTCATCCTCGTCGATGTCGGCCTTGTTGCCTACTCCAACGATCGCGGAAACTCCCATCCGGCTGGACCGGCTGAACCCGAGGATCGCCATTCCGATCCCGCCGGACTGCGACGACAGTGCCACCGAGCCGCGCACGTCGTACGGCGTGCAGAACGTCGCGCACAGGCTCTCCGGCAGGTAGTAGTAGCCGTAGATGTTCGGTCCCAGAATGCGGACGTTGTGTTTACGGGCGATCGCAACGACCTCGTCCTGCAACTCCTGCTCACCGGTCTCGGCGAAGCCCGACGGGATCAGGATCGCGCCCGCGACCCCCTTCTGCCCGCACTGCTCGAGCGCGCCGCCGACGAACTTGGCCGGGACCGCGAACACCGCGACGTCGACGTCGCCCGGGACGTCCAGGATCGACGCGTACGCCGTCCGCCCGAGCACCTGCCCGCCCTTGGGGTTGATCGGGTAGATGTCACCGGCGTACCCGCCGTTGACCAGGTTCTTCATCACCGAGTTGCCGATCTTGCCGTCCTCGTTGGACGCCCCGATCACGGCCACCGCGCGCGGTTTCATGATCCGGTTCATCGCGGTCCGGATCTCGTCCTCGCTGTACCGCTCGACCGGCGCGCCGGCCTCGGCGTCGACGATGATTCGCACGTCGACCGCGGTGGCGCCGTCCGGACCGGCCAGCACCGGGTTCAGGTCGACCTCGGCGAACTGCGGGAAGTCCGTGACCAGGTCCGACAGCCGCCGGACCAGGTCACCCAGCGCATCCTTGTCCACCGGCTTCGCGCCGCGCACGCCGTCGAGCATCTCGTGCGCGCCGATCCCGTCGATCATCGCCCGCGCCTCGTCGGCGCCGAGCGGAGCGAGCCGGAACGTGACGTCCTTGAGCACCTCCACCAGGACGCCGCCGAGACCGAACGCGACCACCTTGCCGAACGTCGGGTCGGTGACCGCACCGACGATGACCTCCTGCACGTCACCGCCGGTGACCAGCATCTTCTGGACCTGGACGCCGGTGATCTCGGCGTCGGCCCGGTACGACCGGGCGTTCGCGAGGATCTTGTCGAAGGCATCCCGCGCGGCGTCGGGACTGTCGACGCCGACCACGACGCCACCGGCATCGGTCTTGTGCAGGATGTCCGGCGAGACGATCTTCAGCACCACCGGAAAGCCGATCTCGGCGGCCAGCGCGGCGGCGCCGTCGGCAGTCGTGGCCAACCCCTCGCCCGGCGTCGGGATGCCGTACGCGTCGGCGACCAGCTTCGCCTCCGGCGCGCTCAGCGAAGTGCGGCCGTCCGCCAGAGCCTGGTCGAGGATGGTCCGGACTGCTGCCTTGTCATAAGTCATGCGGATGCACTCCATTTCGCGAGAGTCAGATCACGCCGGCGGTCTTGAGATCCTCGAGTTCGCTCGCGGAGATCCCGAGCGAGCCGTAGATGTCGGAGTTGTGTTCGCCGAGCCCGGGTGAAGTCCGCACCTCCACCGGGGAGTCGGACAGTTTGATCGGGCAGCCGACGGTCTTGAAGGTGCCGCGCTGCGGGTGCTCGACCTCGACCACCGCGCCGAGCTCGGCGAGCGTCTCGTCCTCGATCAGCTCCCGCGTCGACATGATCGGCCCGCACGGCACGTTCAGCGCGTTGAGCTTGTCCATCACCTCGAACTTGGTGTGCTGCTCGGTCCACTGCTCGATCAGCGCGAACATCTTGTCGAGCTTGTCCAGCCGCGCGGCCGGCGTCGCCCAGTCCGGGTCCTCGGCCAGCTCGGGCTTGCCGATCAGGTTCGCGATCGGCGCCCAGCCGGGCGGCTGGACGATCACGTAGATGTAGTCGTTCGGGCCGCCGGGCGCGCACCGCAGCGCCCAGCCCGGCTGACCGCCGCCGGAGGCGTTCCCGGACCGCGGCACCGCGTCGCCGAAGTTGTCGTTCGGGTACTCGCGGAGCGGTCCGTGGGCGAGTCGCTGCTGATCCCGCAACTTCACCCGGGTCAGGTTGAGCACGGCTTCCTGCATCGCCACGGAGACCCGCTGGCCCTTGCCGGTGCGGGTGCGGTGGAAGAGTGCGGCGAGGATGCCGGCCACCAAGTGGATCCCGGTGCCCGAGTCACCGATCTGCGCACCGGTGGCGGTGGGCGGCCCTTCCTCGAACCCCGTCGTACTCATCGCGCCGCCCATCGCCTGGGCGACCACCTCGTACGCCTTGAAGTTCTCGTACCGCCCGGGGCCGAAGCCCTTGATCGAGGCGAAGATCAGGCCGGGGTTGATCTCCTGGAGCCGCTCCCAGGTGAACCCCATCCGGTCGATCGCACCGGGCGCGAAGTTCTCCACCAGGACGTCGGAGTTCTTCACCAGGTCGACGAAGATCTCCTTGCCGCGGTCGGACTTCATATTCAGCGTGATGCTGCGCTTGTTGCAGTTCAGCATCGTGAAGTACAGGCTGTCGGCGTCCGGCAGGTCGCGCAGCTGCTGGCGGGTGATGTCACCGGTCGGCGCCTCGAGCTTGATCACGTCGGCGCCGAGCCAGGCGAGAATCTGGGTGCAGGACGGTCCGGACTGCACATGCGTCATGTCGAGAACACGGACACCTTCGAGGGCCGAACTCATCCACGTACTCGCTTCGCTCCGTGCGCGGCTGAGGCACAAGTTGCGCTGCATTGAATGATGAACTCGCTTCGCTCGTTCATGACGGGTCCCCTTACTTGTACATGGTCTGGTTCATGGTTCCGGGGGCATACGCGTCCGGGTCGACCCAGACGTTGATCAGCGACGGCAGCCCGGACTCGCGGGCCCGCAGCAGCGCCGGCCCGATGTCGGCTGGGTCGCGGACCTCCTCGCCGTAGCCGCCGAGCATCCGCGCGAACTCGTCGTACTTGACGTCGCCGAGCGTGTTACCGACCCGGCCGCGGTCCTTGCCGTACTTCGCTTCCTGGCCGTAGCGAATCTGGTTCATCGAGGAGTTGTTGCCGACCACCCCGACGAACGGGAGGTTGTAGCGCACCAGCGTCTCGAAGTCCCAGCCGGTCAGCGAGAACGCTCCGTCGCCGAACAGCGCGACCACTTCCTTGTCCGGCCGCGCGTACTTCGCCGCGAGCACGAACGGAATGCCGACACCGAGCGTGCCGAGCGGCCCCGGGTCCATCCAGTGGCCGGGCGACTTCGGCTGCACCACGCCGCCGGAGAACGTCACGATGTCGCCGCCGTCGCCGATGTAGATCGAGTCCTCGGTGAGGAACTCGTTGATCTCGTGCGCCAGTCGGAGCGGGTGGATCGGGTTCGCGTCGGACAGCTGTCGCGGCAGCCGCTTCTGGTATGCGGCGTCCTCCTCGGCCCGCAGCTCCGCGAACCACGCCTTGCGGTCGGTCTTCTGGATCCGGCCCGACGCGGCCTGGGTCACGGCGGCCAGGATCGCGCCCGGGTCGCCGACCAGGCCGAGGTCGATGTCGCGGTTCTTGCCGACGGTGCGGTAGTCCAGGTCGATCTGGACCACGGTCGCCGACTTCGGCAGCCGGCGACCGTACCCCATCCGGAAGTCGAACGGCGTACCGACGATCAGGATCAGGTCGGCGTTGTTGAAGCCGTACCGGCGGGACAGGTGGAAGTGGTGCGGGTCGCCGGGCGGCAGCGTGCCGCGGGCGGATCCGTTCATGAACGCGGGAATGTCGAGAGTACGGACGAAGTCGGTCGCGGCCTCGCTGCCGCGCGAGGTCCAGACCTGGCTGCCGAGCAGCACGACCGGCTTCTCGGCCCGGACCAGCAGGTCCGCGAGCGCCTCGATGTTGGCCGGGTCACCGATGCTCTTGGTCGACGCCCGGTAGTGGCCGGCCTCGGGAACGGTCGCGGAGTCGACCGGAACCGAGCTGTCCAGGATGTCCCGGGGGATCTCCAGGAACGACGGGCCGGGTGCACCGTTGTAGCACTCGCGGAACGCCATCGAGACCATGTCCGCAGCCCGCGCGGTGTGCGGCACGGTCGCCGCGAACTTCGTGATCGGCGTCATCATGTCGACGTGCGGCAGGTCCTGCAGGGACCCCATCTTGTGCTGGTTCAGCGCACCCTGGCCCCCGATCAGCAGCATCGGGCTCTCGGCGCGGAAGGCGTTCGCGACGCCGGTGACGGCGTCGGTGGTGCCGGGGCCGGCGGTGACGACCGCGCAGCCGGGCTTGCCGGTGACCCGTGCGTACCCGTCGGCCGCGTGCGCCGCGACCTGCTCGTGCCGGACGTCGACGACCGCGATGCCTTCGTCCACGCAGCCGTCGTAGATGTCGATGATGTGACCGCCGCAGAGCGTGAAGATCACGTCGATGCCCTCGGCCTTCAGGGCCTTCGCGACGAGATGACCTCCGGAGATGGTCTCGGGCTCCTTGACCACTGCTGCGGGTTGGGTCTCCGACACTGTCTGCGCCATCTGCAGTCAACTCCTCGGAAGGGCCGTGAAATCGGCGTGATGTAGATTGCATACCGTATGGTGTAGTCGTAGTCTTATCCCACGCCGCGGTGGTTGTCCAGAGTTCGCACCCAGGAGGCTGTGATGACGATTTCCGACGAACTCGATCGCACCCGCGCTGCTTTGCTCGCGCTGGAGAAATCCCTTGTGGCGTTGAGGAATCGGCTCGGCTCGCATCTCGACGTACTGCGCCTGCTCGACGATCTGGAGCGCTGCCGCGCGGACCTGTACCGCCTCGAGCAACAGGTCCGCGCGCCACGCCGTACCGACCTCGTGGTGATCCCCGACGGCGACTACGACCACGACTTCTGGGCCGGCGTCGAGCACGAAGGACTCGGGCGGACAGCACCCTGAGATCGCAAGCAGAGTTTGAGCAGGCTGCGCAGCCGGACGTCGCGGTCACCGTTCGCGGTACGAGCGGTGACCGCGACTGCTTCCGCGGCCTGTTCGGTGGCGACGAACGTCCGGTAGAACGGCTCACTCCAGGTGACCGGCAGCTTGAGCCACCAGCGCGCCGCTCCCCCGGGACTCTGCTGCGTTCCGAGCAGATGCAGCGCGGTCTGATGCGCTGCGGCCAGTCTCCGCCGCTCGTCACCGGTCAGCTCGCTGCCTGCCAAGGCTGTGGATGCGCACAGCGCGACCAGGCGGGCAGACGACTCGAAGCCGACACAACTCGTGTCGATGAACCGCGGCGCCAGCGGCAACAGGGCATGCCGGCCTTCTGAAGTGCTGTGGTCGTGCACGGCGCGCGCCACTGCGCTCAGCACCGGGTGCACGCACTCCGGGCGGTCCGTCCACGGCTCTCGCGCAAGCCGGGACACCAGTTCCATCACGCACGGATCCGGCCGTGCGACCTTGCCGTAGCCCCTCATTCGCCGGCCACCGGCGTACCGAGCTGGGGCCTGACCGGGAGCGCCGGTCGTCCAGGCTGTTTGAGCAGGCGCACGCTCAGTGCGGTCAGTACGCCGAGCAGCCCCGCGCCGAGGAACAACGGCCGGTAACCGACAGCTGCGATGAGCGAGGCGGCGGCGCCGATGCCGACGAGACCGCCGACCGCCTTCGCGGAGTACAGGACAGCCTGGTTCTGCAGCAGGCTGTTCTCGCCGAAGAACTCGAGGACGAGGTTGGCCATGATCGCGTAGAACGCGCCGCCGCCGAGCCCCGCGAACATCGCACACACGACGAATGCCCAGCCCGTACCGGCCGCGACCAGCCCGATGTGGGCGAATCCTTCGATCATCAGCACCGCGGCCAGGACCCGCCGCCGCCCGAACCGGTCCGACAGGTCACCGGCCACGGAACGACCCAGACCGTTGACCGCGGCAAGCATTCCGGCCGCTGCGGCCGCCACCGCCGTACCGAAGCCCGAGTCCACGCCGTACCCGACGACGAACCCGATGCCGAGCAGCGACAGCGCCGCACTGATTGCCAGCAGCAACCACATCAGTGGGAGCGCGCCGGTTCGCATCGCCTCACCAGGACGGTAGTGCCGTACGGCGGGTGCGTTGTGCGGAATGCTGCGATTGAGTTTCCGGTCGATCGCCCAGACCTGCGCGTCGATCTCCGCGGGCCACCAGTAGCGCGGCGGATCCTTCAGCAGGCCGCCGGCGACGAGGACGACCAGCACCGCCGCCAGAGCGGTCAGGTCGAACACCAGGGTGTGACTCAGTTGGGTCAGTAGGAAGATGCTCGGTACGGCGCCGACGGCGAACCCGCCGGTGACGAACCCGATCGTCGCCGTCCGCCGGTCCGGGAACCAGCGGGCCGACGTCGTGATGCACGCGGCGTACACGAGACCGGCGCCGGTGCCACCGAGGAGTGAGTAGCCCACGACGACGGCCGCGTAGCTGTCGAGGTGGCCAAGGGCGAGTAGACCGATCGCCGACAGCACGCCGCCGGTGACGACCAGCTGTGTCGGCGTGGCTCGTCGTACCCGATGCACCCAGGCGGCCGGTACGGCGACCAGCGCCTGAGCGGCGACGAAGACCGCGAGCAACCACAGGGTCGCCGCGGTACTCCAGCCGCGATCCGCCGACAGACCGAGCGCCGCCGTACCGAACGAGTACTGCAGCGGACTGATCGCGACCATGCACGCCCAGGCAGCCCAGAGCTGCCAGCCGCGCGAGTGGCCGGTCAGTTCGCGCGCATCCTCGCCGATCCGGTACCGCCGCCCGTAGACGTCCCGGACATCCTGCGGCGCAGGCATCGCATGGTTCATGGCAGCCTCCCTGAGCTGGTGAACACTCGCCTGACTACTGCATACCGTATGAAGTCTGTGGTACTCCTCCGCGCCGGAGCTGTCCAGATCTGGAGTGTCACTCTTGTGAGCAGATTGCATACCGCATACAGTCGTCACCACACTTTTAGGAGGCGACGTGGACCTCATGGAGTACCAAGCGAAGGAACTGTTCGCCCGGCACGGCGTTCCGGTGACGCTCGGCCGGGTGATCCAGGACCCGGCCGATGCAGCCGACGCCGCCCGCGAACTCGGCGGGCGGGTGGTGGTGAAGGCGCAGGTGAAGACCGGCGGCCGCGGCAAGGCCGGCGGAGTCAAGCTGGCCGCCACCCCCGAGGAGGCGACCGCCCGCGCGAGCGAGATCCTCGGGATGGACATCAAGGGCCACACGGTCCGCCGGGTCCTGCTCGCGCCCGCCGCGGACATCGCCGAGGAGTACTACCTGTCGTTCCTGGTCGACCGCGCGAACCGCGAGTACCTCTGTATCGCGAGCACCGAGGGCGGCGTGGAGATCGAAGAGGTCGCCCACACGAACCCCGACGCGATCGCGAAGGTGCCGATCGACCCGGGCGTCGGCGTCGACGACGCGAAGGCCACGCAGATCGTCACTGCGGCCGGATTCCCTGCCGAGGCGGTCGACGTCGTACGGCGGTTGTGGGACGTGTTCGTCGCCGAGGACGCCTCGCTGGTCGAGGTGAATCCCCTGGTGAAGCTCGGCGACGGATCGCTCGAAGCGCTCGACGGCAAGGTCACACTCGACGAGAACGCGGCGTACCGGCACCCGGACCACGCCGGCTTGGCCGACGTCGCGGCGGCCGATCCGCTCGAGGCCGAGGCGCATGCGAAAGGCCTGAACTACGTGAAGCTCGACGGCTCGGTCGGCATCATCGGCAACGGCGCGGGCCTGGTCATGTCGACGCTGGACGTGGTCGCGTACGCGGGTTCGGCGTACGGCGTGAAGCCGGCCAACTTCCTCGACATCGGCGGCGGCGCGTCGGCCGAGGTGATGGCGAACGGGCTCGGGATCATCCTGTCCGACCCGCAGGTCCGCAGCGTGTTCGTGAACGTCTTCGGCGGGATCACCGCCTGCGACGCCGTCTCGAACGGCATCGTCCAGGCGCTCGAACTGCTGGGGAAGCAGGCCGACAAGCCGCTCGTCGTCCGGCTCGACGGCAACAACGTCGACGAGGGCCGCCGGATCCTCGCCCGGGCGAACCACCCGGTCGTCACCGTGGTCGACACGATGGACGGCGCCGCCGCCCGGGCCGCCGAACTTGCCGCTGCGTAGAAGGGACTGTTGAGATGGCGATCTTCCTGACCGAGAAGAGCCGGGTCGTCGTGCAAGGCATGACCGGATCCGAGGGACAGAAGCACACCAGCCGGATGCTTGCCGCCGGCACCAATGTGGTCGGCGGCGTGACCCCCGGCAAAGGCGGACAGTCGGTCGACTTCGCGCGACGGTCGATCCCGGTGTACTCCTCGTGCGCCAACGCGGTGAAGGCGGCCGACGCCGACGTGTCGGTGGTCTTCGTCCCGCCGCGGTTCACCCGCGACGCGGTGATCGAGGCCGTCGACGCCGGGATCCCGCTGGTGGTGGTGATCACCGAGGGTGTACCGGTGCACGACACCGCGGCCTTCTTCGCCTACGCCCAGGCGCAGGGCACCCGCGTCATTGGGCCGAACTGCCCCGGCATCATCAGCCCCGGGCGCGCCAACGCCGGCATCATCCCCGCCGACATCGCCGGTCCCGGGCGGCTCGGGCTGGTGTCGAAGTCGGGCACGCTGACGTACCAGATGATGTACGAGCTGCGGGACTTCGGGTTCTCGACCGCGATCGGGATCGGCGGTGACCCGATCATCGGGACCACGCACATCGATGCGCTGCAGGCGTTCCAGGACGACCCGGACACCGACGCGATCGTGATGATCGGTGAGATCGGGGGTGACGCCGAGGAGCGGGCGGCCGCGTTCATCAAGGAGAACGTGACCAAGCCGGTCGTCGGGTACGTCGCCGGGTTCACCGCGCCGGAGGGCAAGACGATGGGTCACGCGGGCGCGATCGTGTCCGGTTCGTCCGGTACGGCGGCCGCGAAGCAGGAGGCCCTCGAGGCCGCCGGCGTCCGAGTAGGCAAAACCCCCACCGAAACCGCCGCCCTCCTCCGCACCATCCTCACCCCCACCCCCGCCTGACACCCCACCCCAGGCGCGCCACCCGCGCAACCCAACACCAGCCTCGGCCCGCTGCAATACCCCCAAACTCGGCGCCGGGCAGGCCAAGCCGGGCGCCGCCCGCCCGGCGCGACCATCCGGCCCGTGCGACAACCCTCCAGTTGAGTGGTTAACGCCCGAACTGGAGGGTTGCCCACTGAAAATACGGCCACGCAACCCTCCACTTCAGGGGGCAACCCCAGAAGTGGAGGGTTGTACGGCGAAGTCATGGGTTGCCCCCTGAGCTGGAGGGTTGCCCACTCGAAATACGACCAGGCAACCCTCCACTTCAAGGGGCAACCCCCAAGGTGGAGGGTTGCCGGTTCAAGTGGAGGGCTGCCCGTCCAAATGTAGGGTTGCCCGTCGCGGTGGGGCGGGGAGCGGGGTCAGGAGCGGCGGGGGGCGGTGCTGTGGCGGTGGACGAGTTGGGCGGGGACGGGTGTCGGTTCAGGGGGATGGCTGCCGCGGATGTGGTGGATCAGGGTGTCGACGCAGAGGCGACCGACGTCGGTGAAGTTCTGACGGATGGTGGTGAGTGGCGGCCAGAAGTGCGCCGCCTCCTCCATGTCGTCGAAGCCGACCACGCTGACCTCACCCGGCACGTCCCGCCCGCGCTCGTGCAGCGCGCGGAGCAGTCCGAGCGCCATCTGATCGTTGGCCGCGAACACAGCCGTCACCTGGTCGTTCGCCGCGAGCTGCAGCCCGGCTTCGTACCCCGACATCGCCGTCCAGTCCCCCTCGCACACCGGCGGCACTTCACGCCCGTGCGCGATCAGCGTCTCCTCCCACGACCGCAGTCGCCGTTGCGCGGAGTACGACGTACGCGGGCCGCTGAGATGCCATACCGTCGCGTGCCCCAGGTCCAGCAGGTGCTCGGTCGCGAGCCGGGCTCCCTGCTGCTGGTCGGTGTCCACGATCGGGTAGTCGTAGTGCGCACTCGAGTCGACCACCACGACGGGTAACCCATGCGGGAGCTGTACGCCGGCCTCGTCCAGCGGGTGTGCTTCGATCAGGATGATCAGCCCGTCCACCGCGTGCTTGTCGAGGCGGGTGAACGCGTTCGTGACCGCGCTCTGCGTGACGTCCAGCACCGGGAGCAGGTTGATCGCGTACCCGCGCTGGGTGGCGGCGCCGGCGATCGCGTCGAGCGTCCGCGTCGTACCGAAAGTGTGTAACTCGAACACGATCACGCCGATGCTGCGGTACTCGCCGTTCCGCAACGCGCGGGCAGCATTGTTCGGTCGGTAGTTGAGCTGGCGCATCGCGGCGCGCACACGATCGCGAGTGGCGGCGTCGACGTTCGCCCGATCGTTCGCGACGCGTGACACGGTTTGCCCGGACACTCCGGCCAGCCGCGCCACATCGGCCATCGACGGCCCGCGCCTGCGGCGGCCCGTAGATCCTTGCGCCGGCATCCCCCACCTCCCCGGTCCGAACCGGTGCCTGGACGTGTTGACGTCAACACAGTAACGCGCTGCCGCCGTGCCGGATGCTTCGGCGCGCGTCACCGGACGTCGGGAAGAGGTGGAACAGGTGGGTCCGACGTCGCTGTGGCCGGACCCACCTGGTTTGAGGTGCAGTACGCCCGACTACACACCGACTTTGCTGGCGAGCAAGTCGGCGACCGCGTGCACGGCGCGCAGGGTGGGCGCCTTGACGCCGGTCAGGTCGGCGAGTTCGACGACCGCGGCGAGGATGACGTCGAGTTCGAGCGGCTTGTCCTTCTCGAGGTCCTGCAGCATCGACGTCTTGTGCTCGCCGACGCGTTCGGCGCCGTCGAGCCGCTTGTCGACCGAGATGTCCGGATGGCAGCCGAGTGCGGCCGCGATCTCGAGCGTTTCCTCCATCATCAGCCGGACCATCTGCCGCGTGCCCTGATGCGTCGCGATCTCCACCATCGTCGCGCGGGCGAGCGCACTGATCGGGTTGAACGCCGCGTTGCCGAGCAGCTTGATCCAGATGTCCTTGCGGATGTCGTCCTCGACCGGGCACTTCAGTCCGCCGGCGATCATCGCCGTACTGAACGCCGCGCAGCGCTCCGACGTACCGCCGCGGGGCTCACCGATCGAGAACCGTGTGCCTTCGAGATGCTGGACGACGCCCGGCCCGGCGAGCTCGGTCGAGCAGTACACGACACAGCCGATCGCGCGGTCGAGGTCGAGTACCCGGGTGACCGCGCCGTCGGGGTCGACCGATTCGATCCGGCGGCCTTCGTACGGTCCTTTCAGGCCGTGGAAGTACCACCAGGGGATGCCGTTCTGCGCCGCGACGACGACCGTGCCGTCGTGCAGCAGCGGATGCAGCAAGGGGCCGGCGCTCGCGTACGAGTTCGCCTTGAGGCCGAGAAAGACGTAGTCGACCGGGCCGATCGCGGCCGGGTCGTCCGTGGCCGGGGTCCGGGCGGTGAAGTCGCCGCGCGGGCTGAGCACGGTGACACCGTTGGACCGGATCGCGTCCAAGTGCGCGCCGCGGGCGACCAGGTGGACCTCGGTCCCGCCACGGTGCAGCGCCGCGCCGACGTACGCACCGATCGCACCGGCGCCGAGAATCGCAACTCTCATAGGGGTCCCTGCCTTCCGGAAAGCCGGAGGAGCTTTGTATACGGGATACAGTAGGCTGGACGCTGAATGCGGTCAAGATCACACTTCTCGGCAAGCGCTCGCCAATTTCCGGCACGTGCGGTGGCAGTGCGGCGGCGGTGCGGTGGCGGTGCGCCGGCGGCTGGAGCACGATGGAGCGATGGTTGCGGACGGCGACGTACCGGCGAGGATTGCGAACGACGGTCCGACTGAGGCTGCGGACAGCGGCAGGTCGACGCAGGGCGCGGCCGACGGGTGGCCGGTGATGGTGTGGATCGGTGGGGCTCCGGGTGCAGGGAAATCGACGATCGCGCGGGACCTCGCGCGGCGCCTCGATCTCCCGCTGCACCCGGTTGATCTGTGGACCTACGCGCACCTGGAGCACCTACCGCCGCTGGAGCCGCTGACGGAGCAGTTGGCCCGCGGACCGGAGCACGCCGCGGACGTCTTCGCGGACATCGCCCGGCTCCGCGTGGAGTTCGTGGTCGCGGACGTGCGGGCACGCGACCTGGGCGACGTACCTGCGGTGGTCGAGGGACCACAGCTGTTCCCGTCCATGGCTGACGCGGTTCCGGTCGCGGTGTGGTTGGTGCCGGACACGGAGCAGACCAGAAGGGCGCGCGAGCAGCGGTTGTCACGAGTGGACGACCCCGCCGGCCGCGCAACGTTGAACGGTCTGCTGGCGCGCGACGTCGTACTCGCTGAGCGCATACGACGTGAAGCCGCAGAACGTGGACGCTCTGTCATCGAGGTACCTGCCGAGCCGGACTGGTCAGCTGTTACGCGCTCGGTGGAGGCTGCGTTGGGCGCACTGCCCCGTTTGCGAGCGGGAGACGAGCTACGGCACCAACGCCGGTACGAGAACCTCGCCGCCTGCCGTCAGGGGCGCCTCTGGCAGGCGGACATCGGCCTGGCCGAGCTCCCGCCGTACCCGTTCGCCTGCGAGTGCGGCACGTCCGGCTGCGTGCTCAGCTGGGAGGGAACGCCGGACGAATACGACACTCGGCGAAACAAGGAGTGGCTGACAGCTCATCCAGCGTGCTAGGGTCGTAACCGTTGCAGTTGCAGTTCCACGTTCGTGTCGAAGCGCCCGCGGATTTGTGATCCGCTGGGCGTTTTGTCGTATCAGGAGAAGAAAATGGCTTTGGGAACAGTGAAGTGGTTCAACGGTGAGAAGGGCTTCGGCTTCATCTCCCAGGAGGACGGCGGCGCGGACGTGTTCGTGCACTACTCGGCGATCCAGACTCAGGGATTCCGGTCGCTGGACGAGAACCAGCGCGTCGAGTTCGAGATCGCTCAGGGCCCGAAGGGCCTGCAGGCGGAGAACGTCCGCCCGGTCTGATCGGGCTTTGGCAGCGGGCCTGGCTCACACCGGGCCCGCTGTGCTCCACAGGTACTCGCCGTCCATCAGTACGTCGGTGCGCGCGAGACCGATCGCGGTCGCGACAGCGGCCGATGCGGCATGTTCCGGATGGATGTGCGCGACGATCTGTCCGATGTATTGGGCGCGTAGCCAGGTGACCAGTCCCTGCGCGGCCTCTTTCGCGAATCCTCGGCCCTGCCATGCGCTGCCGATCACCCAGGCGATCTCCGCCGTACCGTCGGCCACCGTCGCTTGGACATAACCGACCAGCGCGTCGTCGTACTGGATCACCCAGTTCAGCCATTGCTCGTCCGGACCGTTCGGGCCCGCGAGCTGTCGCTGGTAACGCGTCTCGAGTTCCGCCACAGTCGGCGGCTCGCCGCCGGTGAAGGTGTAGAGCGCCGGGCCGGACAGCACCTCGGCCATCTTCTCGGCATGTTCGACCCGCAGCGGTAGCAGGGTCAATCGGTCCGTGACGATCACGCGCGCCACGGTAGCCCGTTTTGCCGGATCGGCAACATGACATGGGCTGTGTCCGCCGTCGGCGCGAAACTGTCAGCATGATCGAGATCGATTGGGCCGAGGAAGCCGGCCGACTGCGTGCGGCGGCCGAGGGCGAGAGCGACTGGAACGCGACAGTCGCCCGCAGTCTGGTGCGCGACACCGACCAGGTCGTCGCCGACGTCGGCTGCGGTGGCGGCGGTATGGCGAAGGCGCTGGCCGACGCGCTACCCGATGCGACGGTGGTGGCGGTCGACGCGGATCCCGACGTACTGGAGCAGGCCCGTGAACACACTGCCGGCCGCGTCCGGTGCGCACTCGCCTCGATGGACGACGGCGCCGAACCGTTGCGGCGGGCAATCGCCGCACCGGCCGACCTGATCTGGGCGTCCGCATCCGTACACCACGCCGCCGATCAGCAGGCCACGGTCGGCGCGCTGGCCTCGTTGCTCGCCCCTGGTGGCCGGCTGGCGCTCGCGGAGGGCGGCCTGCCGGCGCGGCACCTGCCGTGGGACCTCGGAATCGGCGAACCCGGGCTGGAGCTGCGGCTGGACCTGGCACAGGACCGGTGGTTCAAGGTGATGCGGGAATCGCTGCCCGGTTCGGTGCCGATGCGGTACGGGTGGACCGACGCGCTCACCCGCGCCGGACTGACAGATGTGACCACGCGGAGTGTTCTGACCGAGGCGTCGGCGCCGCTGGCCGCTGAGCGGCAGGATGGGCTGATCGCAAGCTTCCGGACGCGGATCGCGCGGCTGACCGGGGACGAGGGCTCGGGCCACAGTTCAGGTCATGGTTCGGGTCACGGTTCAGGTCATGGTTCAGGTCACGGTTCAGGTCATGGTCATGGGCGCGGTGCAGGTCACGGTCATGGGCAGGGGGCCGTCGGCGCGGACGAGGAGTGGTTGTCGCCGGAGGATGTGGAGGTCTGGCGGCAACTGCTGGACCCCGACAGTCCGTACTACCTCGGACGGCGGACCGACCTCGCCGTACTGTCCGTCCGCAGCATCCACGTCGGTCACGCGCCGCGCTGACAAGGCACGCCGCCGCCGTACTGTCGGCCGGTCACCGTAAGGTGGGTGCCCATGAACGACCGGCTGGTGTGGATCGACTGCGAGATGACCGGCCTCGATCTGGCGAAGGACGCTTTGATCGAGGTCGCGGTCCTGGTCACCGATTACGAACTGAACGTACTCGGTGACGGGATCGACCTGGTGATCGCGCCGCCCCCGGCCGCGCTGGAGCAGATGGGCGACTTCGTCCGCGACATGCACACCGCGTCAGGCCTCCTCGAGGAACTGGAGCACGGCATCCCGCTCGCCGAGGCCGAGCAACAGGTCCTCGACTTCATCACGTCGTACGTCAAGGAGCCCCGCAAGGCCGCCCTGGCCGGCAACTCGGTCGGCACCGACCGGACGTTCCTGGTCCGCGACATGCCCCGCGTTGAGTCCCACCTGCACTACCGGAACGTCGACGTCAGCTCGATCAAGGAGCTGGTCCGGCGCTGGTACCCGCGGGTGTACTACGCCACCCCGACGAAGACCGGCAACCACCGCGCCCTCGCCGACATCACCGAGAGCATCGACGAGCTGCGCTACTACCGTCAGACCGTCTTCGTCCCCCAGCCCGGCCCCGACTCCACCACCGCCCGCGCCGCCGCGAGCCTCATCACCGGCACCACCCCGACCACGTCCGGTTCCGCCGCCGACAGTCCCCCGGCCTCAGCCGGGGACAGCGCCGCAGACAGCGCCGGAGACGGCGCGACCGAGGACACCCCGACCGGCGCCTGACCTGCGGTTCTACCCTCGATTTCTGGTCCTGACAGTTCATCGCTATGATTGCTCAGCCGTCGCGGTTCGGACGGCAATGGTGGGTGTAGCTCAGCTGGTAGAGCACCTGGTTGTGGTCCAGGTGGTCGCGGGTTCGAGTCCCGTCACTCACCCCACAGGCCGACCAGTCCGTACCCCGGACTAGGTCGGCCAGCTCATTTCCCGCCCCAGTTTCCGGCGTCGACCCCCCGGCCCGGCGGAGGCCGCACACCCGCGTCAGACACCGCGGGCACCCCAGCCAACCCACGCCCGCGCGCCCGGCCCGATCACGACCTGCACCCACGTCTGCTCCTGCACCGGCTCGTGCTGCCTGCACCGGCTCCTGCTCCTGCTCGTGCACCGGCTCCTACACCTGCACCGGCTCCTGCACCGGCTCCTGCTCCTGCTCCTGCCAGCCCAACGCACCGCCACCCAAACACCCTGCGAGCCTGGCCGACCGACCAAGACCTCCCCCGCCGGCTGTCGCACGAGCGAGCGTCCTCGCCGAGTCGTGGCGAATGGCTCTGGAGGATGTCACCGAGTCGTGAGGATTGGTCGCCCACGACAGCCGTTCTCCACGACTCGACGCTCGAACGACGGCGCAGCGAACCCGCCGCGAGGAGCGGGCGACCAGGTGTGGGGTGGGATGTCGGCGTGGGAGGATGCACGGGTGAAATCTGGCGGGAGCATGTGGTTCGGGTACGCCGTCGTCGTGGTGGTGACGTTCACCATAGGGTTCCTGGCGTTCGCCGTCTGGGTCCTCGCCTTGGTCTTCTGACCCAGCAGCACAACGACCGCGATCTACTTGGCCGCGAGCACGCCGTGCGTCACCAGCTCGACGCCGATCGCCAGCGTCAGAAATCCGATGATCCGCGTCAGCGCCCCCAACCCGGTCGGACCGAGCTTGTCCACGACCGGCGTACCGAACCTCAGCAGCACCGTCACCGCTGCCGCGATCACCACCACCCCCCCGATCACGCCCAACCGATTGGCGACGCCCGGGTTCCTGGCGGTCAACGCGATCACTACGCCGATCGCCCCCGGTCCAGCGATCAGCGGCAGCGCCATCGGCGAGAACGAGATGTCCGTCTTGGTCGCCCCATGCGTCTTCTCGTCATCGGTCAGCGTCTGCCGCGACACGATCATCCCGAATCCGGCATGCCCGACCACCAGCCCACCGGCGATCTGCAGCGCCGCCAGACTGATCCCCAGCCTCTCGAGCACAAGCGTGCCGAACAACGCGAACACGGTCAGATCCCGAGCACGTAAACGCCGGTCATCACCGCCTGGCGCCGCATCGCGGCGCGTCCGACACCGTCGGTCAGTCCCGCGAACGTGGCCAGCGCGCCGATCGGATTCATGATCGGCAACAATGCAGCCAACGCCGAAACAGCAACGTGTACGGGCTCCACGCTCGAGAGCGTACACGCCTTGAAGAGGTCCCGCCGCGTGCCACGAGGTGACCGCCGCCGACACCGCACTCGCCGTGGGCAGCGGCGACGTCGAAGTCCTCGGCACGCCGCGGCTCATCGCCGACGGCGAGCGGTAACGAGCCATCGTCGACCGCGAACAGATCCTCGCCAACGTGCCCTGATCGGCCAAGCCGTACCGCGGTACACCGCACGGCCCCGGCCTCAGCTGACCGGCCGGATCATGCGTTGCTCGATCCCGCGTGCCACTGCGGCGGCTCGGCTGTCCACCTTCAGCTTCGAGTAGATGTGCGTCAGGTGCGACTTGACGGTCGCCTCGCTGACGAACAGCTGCTTCGCCATCTCCCGGTTCGAGTTGCCGGCGGCGAGCAGGCCGAGAATCTCCAGCTCGCGCTCGGTCAGCGTCGGGCCGGTACGGCGTACCAACCGCGCCGCGATCGACGGCGCCAGCACCGTTTCGCCGCGCGCCGTACCGCGGATGGCCCGAAACAGGTCCTCCGGCGGCGCGTCCTTCAACAGATAACCGGAGGCACCCGCGTCCATCGCACTTGCGATGTCGGCCTCCGTGTCGTACGTCGTCAGCACGAGCACGTACGGCGGTTCCGGCAACGCCCGCAGACGCGCCGCGACTTCGGCGCCGCCGACGCCGGGGCCGAGATTGAGATCCATCAGCACAACATCCGGATGCAGCGCCGCGACCAACTGCTCCGCGCTTTGCGCATCCGAGGCCTCGCCGACGACGCTCAGATCGTCCTGAGCCTCGACCAGTGCCCGTACGCCGGCGCGCACGACGGGATGGTCGTCGACCAGAGCCACCCGAATCATGGATGCTCCGTCGTCCGTAGCGGGATCGACGCAGCCAGCGCCGTACCGTCCCCCGGTTCACTTTCCAGCACCAGCGTTCCTCCCAGTTGTCTCAGCCGTTCACGGATCCCGGCCAGGCCGTGGCCGCGGTCGGAATCGATCTTGGCATGAGATCGCGGAAGGCCCCGTCCGTTATCCACAACGTCGAGGACGACGGCGTCGGGTTGATACGTCAGCGTCACGACGGCCGTTGTCGCGTGCGAATGTTCGAGCACGTTCGCGAGCGCGCCACGCGCCGTGCGCAACAGCGCGGTCTCCGTCTCCGAGTCGAGTGTGACCGGCGCACCGTGCACCTGGACCCGCACCTCGAGGGCGCTGTGCGCTGTGAGCCGTTCACACGTCCTCCGCAGGGCATCCGGCAAGCCGGCGGCCAACTCGGCCGGAGCCAGGTCGCGGACCACTCTCCTGGCTTCGTCGAGCCCGTCGCGCGCCGTGGCGGCCGCCTGGGCCGCATGTTCGCGTGCGGCAGCCGGTCTGGTGTCCCACTCGCTCTCAGCGGCCTGGAGAAGCAGGTTGATGCTCGACAGGCCCTGCGCGACGCTGTCGTGGATCTCCCGGGACAACCGGGCACGCTCGGCCATGACGCCGGCCTGATGCTGCGCGTCGGCCAGATCGCCCTGTGCGGCGTGCAACTCGTCCAGCAACGCCTGTCTGGCCAGCGCGTCCCGCTCCAACGCCCGATAGGCGCCCACAGCAAGTACTGCGACGCACACCGGGCCCAGCACGATCGTTGGATCCAGCCTGTCGGTCATTCGCGTCCACTGCACGACTGTGACGACCACCATGCCCGCAACAACCACACAGGCCGGGCGGAACGACAGGATGCGCAGGGCAACAAACGACAGCGGCACGGCACACCACGCGAACGACGGCGCCAGCAACACCAGCACGACCCACTCCGCCACCAGCAACGCCAGCCAGAGGCGGTGCGGCAGCAGCCGGTAGGCGGCGTAGGTCGCCAGCAGCACCACTGCACCGGCCAGCACCCACGGGCCGCGGCCGTCCAGGCCGTGACCGGTCAGGTACCGGATCGCGGACCCCAGCACGAGAACGACCAGTGCCGCGTGCAGCGCGGTCACCAGTCGAGTCGCGTGACTCAGGATCGACGGAGTGTGAGAAGTAGACATCTTCACCCGATCGTAGGGCTGTCGGCAGCGGATCAAAATCATCCGTTCGGCTAGTAGTTCCTAGCCGAACCTCTGTCGTGCCGACCGCCCTGACGACGAAGGCTTGAGGCAGCTCGAAGTCCACGACCGACCTGTGAGGTTCCGATGTCAGTCCGTTCGCTGTCCGCCACGCTCGCGCTCTCCGCAGCCCTGCTCGGGGCCGGCGCCTCGACCGCATTCGCCGCGCGCCCGACCACATACGAGCTGCCCGGCGATCCCGGCGGCTCCAAGTTCGAGGGCATCGGGTACGACGCGCGCACGAAGGCCTATTACGTGTCCGAGACCACCGGTGGCGAGATCCACCGCGGCCAGCTGCGGACAGGTGCGGCGAGCGAGTGGCTCGCCGGTGACGGCACCGACGGTCGCTGGACGGCGCGCGGCATCACCGTCGACGCTCAAGGCCGGGTGTACGTCGCCGGCGGGCCGAACAGCATCGACCACCCAGGCGCCCCGGATCTGTGGGTCTACGGCCGTGACGGACGACTGCTCGCGGCGCTGCGGACCGGCGTGCCCAGCGCCTTTCTGAACGATGTGGTCATCGGTCCGGACGGTGCGGCCTACTTCACGAACTCCAACGCTCCACAGGTGTTCCGCGTGGCCGAGCGGCACGGCCGGTGGACCGTCTCCACGTGGGCGGACGCCACGGCGACGATCGAGACGGCGGCCGGCTTCAACCTCGGCGGCATCGTGCTCTCACCGGACCGCAAGGCACTGGTCGTGGCCCAGGGCAACGTCGGGAAGCTGTGGCGGTTCGACCTGCGCACCGGCAAGGCCAGCGCCATCGACACGGGCGGTGCGGATCTTGTGAACGCCGACGGTCTCGTGCAGCAGGGCACCAGGCTTTGGGTCGTGCGGAACTTCTCGAAGGTCCTGACCACCCTACGGTTGTCGCCCGATGGCACGACTGCGCGACTGGTGCGCGCGACGCCGACAGATCCGGACCGGGTGCTGACCACAGCGAAGCTCGCCCAGGGCCGGCTGCTCGCGATCGACAGTAAGTTCGACGAGGCGACCGCCACCCCGCCGTACCAAGTCGTCACGCTAGACCCGCGCCGATGACCAGGCGACCGATCCCAGTGGTCGCCGTCGTGCTGATGGCGGCCACCGCGTGTTCCACCGACGTCAGTACACCCGCACCGAAGTCGACGCCTGCACCCACATCCACGTCCGCACCCTCATCCACCCCGACCCCAGCGCCGTCCAGGAGTGTTTCCGTGCCATCCAGTCCCGACAGCCAATCCAGTCTCGACAGTCAACTCATCGCCGCCGCCTGGAAGAACGACGTTTCCGAGGCCACGCGACTGATCGCCGCGGGCGCGGATGTCAACGCGGTCGACGAAACCACCCAAAGCGCGTTCCTGATCGCCGCCAGTGAGGGCTATCTCGAGCTCCTCGACCTCACACTGGCCCACGGCGCCGACATCCGGAGCCTCGACAGCTACCGGGGCACCGCGCTCATCCGGGCGGCCGAGCGCGGTCACGCCGCCGTTGTCGGACGGCTCATCAAGGCCGGTGTGGCCGTCGATCACGTCAACAACCTCGGCTGGACGGCGCTGCACGAGGCCGTCATCCTCGGCAAGGGCACCCCGCAGTACGTCGACACCGTGCGGCTGCTGATCGCGGGCGGCGCCGATCGCACCAAGCCGGCTGTGCGCGACGGCGCCACACCGGTCCAGGCGGCGAAGGACCGTGGCCAGACAGCCGTCAGCGCCGTGCTGGACACCAAGGCGAAGGCCGCCGACCTCCTGGATGGTGCGGCTGCGGGTGACGCCAACAAGGTAGCCGCAGCGCTGGGAGCCGGCGCTGCGGTCGAGTCCCGCGACGCACACCGTCGTACGCCGCTGCTGCTCGCCTCACTGCACGACCGGGTGGACGTCGCCCGACTGCTCGTGGCGCTCGGCGCGAACCCTGACGCGCAGGACGACCGGCAGGACTCGGCGTGGCTCGTCACCGGTGTCACCGGAAGCGTCGCCATGCTCGAAACCCTCCTCCCCGCGGACCCGGACCTCACCCTGCGGAACCGCTTCGGCGGCATCTCCGTCATCCCGGCCAGCGAGCGCGGGCACGTCGACTACGTCCGGCGGGTCGTCCAGACCAAGATCAACGTCAATCACGTCAACAACCTCGGCTGGACCGCTCTGCTCGAGGCGATCATCCTCGGCAAGGGCACGCAGCAGTGGCAGGAGATCGTGACGATCCTCCTCGACGCGGGCGCCGACCCCAATCTCGCGGACGGCGACGGTGTGCGCCCACTGCAGCACGCAGAGTCCCGCGGGTACGACGAGATCGCCAAGACCCTGCGCGCTGTCGGAGCGCGTTAGTCGCGGACCAAGCAGCGCGACGGCAACTCGAACCAGCGGAGGTGATCGAAATCGTTGTTGACGTGTCCCTCGGGGTCTGTGCGGCCCTGCGGACAGGTGGAGAGCAGCCTGCGCGCCTCGGCGAGGTAGTCGTCGAGCGCGGACTCCGGCGCCGTGTGGTCGTGGCGCGGATATCTGAAGGTGCCGTCGGCGTCGTACCCGACCTGGGACAGCCGCAGCGGCGGTTCGACCGGGCCGCGGTGATGCCGCCACAGGCCGGTCGCCGGATCGAACCGGTAGTCGCCGAGCAGTCGCCAACCGTCACGGGCGACGAGCTTCACCGCTTCGACGATGTAGTTGAACACCGCCTCGGAGATGAAGTAGTTGAAGTTCACCCGCACCCAGCCCGGCTTGATTCCCTCACAGCCGTGCAGGATCTCCTCCTCGAACTCGTGCGACCGGTGCAGGTCGATCCCGAGCAGCGTGTGACCGTACGGGCCGGCACACGAGCACCCACCGCGGGACTGGATGCCGAAGAGGTCGTTCAGCAGCGCGACCACGAAGTTGTGGTGCAGATACCGGCCGGACGGCGCCTTGACCACGAAGGACACGATCGACAGCCGCTCGGCGTCCAGGTTGCCGAGGATCTGCAGGTTCGGCTCCGCGGTCCAGGCCGCGACTGCCTGGCGCAAGTAGGCGTCCTCGTGCGCGCGGATCTCGTCGATCCCGACGGCCGCCTTCAACTGGAACGCCAGCCCGGCGCGGATCGAGCCGATGATCGCCGGCGTACCGCCCTCCTCGCGATGCACCGGATCCTCCAGGTACCGATGCTCCAGCGGATTCACGTAGGCCACCGTCCCGCCGCCCGGCACGTCCGGCACCCGGTTCCGGAGCAGTTCGCGGCGCGCGACCAGGACCCCCGGGGTCCCCGGTCCACCGATGAGCTTGTGCGGGCTGAGGAAGATCGCGTCCTTGTAGGACAACGGATCCTGATCGCGCCCGCCGTACATGTCGATCTCGACGTACGGCGCGGCGGCGGCACAGTCCCAGAACGACAACGCCCCGTACCGGTGCAGCAGGGCCGACACCCGCTGCGTGTCAGTGACGATGCCGGTCACGTTGCTCGCCGCGGAGAACGATCCGATCCGCAGCGGGCGGTCGATGTACTGCTGCAGCCTCGACTCCAGCTGGTCGATGTCGATGTGTCCGTCTGCGTCCTGCGAGATCACCACCACGTCGGCGATCGATTCGCGCCAGGGCAGCTCGTTCGAGTGGTGCTCGTACGGGCCGATGAACACGACCGGTCGCTGGTCCGGTGGAATCTGGTCGGTGAGGTGGTATTTGTCGTCGAGCTCCGCGGGAATGCGCAGCCCCATGATCCCGATCAGCTTGTCGATCGCGCCGGTCGCGCCGGCCCCGCAGAAGATCAGCGCAGTCTCGTCGTCTCCGCCGACACTCTTCAGGATGATCCGCCGGGCGTCCTCACGCAGCCGAGTGGTCTGCAGACCGGTGCCGCTGGACTCGGTGTGCGTGTTCGCGTACCTCGGGAGGACCTCCTGCCGGATGAAGTCCTCCAGGAACGACAGCGCCCGCCCCGATGCCGTGTAGTCGGCGTACGTCACTCGCCTGGGACCGTACGGCCCCGGCATCACCTGGTCGTCGCCGATCACCGACGCCCGGATCCGGGCCAACAGCGGCGACTCCGGCGGCATAGCCGCCTGCTCCCCCTGAATACCCATGGCTCAGAATACGGCCGGAACGTGATCTGCGTCTCGGTGATCGGCACGCGCCCCGTGGATAAGGTCGGGGCATTCGAGGGCGAGGAGTGGGGATGACGTTTTCCAGCGAGCTGTGGGACCGTGGGGCCGCGTCCGTGTACGACGAGATCGTCCGGCACCCGTTCATCACCGGCCTGACCGACGGGACGCTCGACCGCGACGCGTTCCGCTACTTCATCGTCCAGGACAGCCACTACCTCCGGGCGTACTCCCGCGCCCTCGCCCTGGTCGCCGGACGGGCCACGGACGAGGACGCGGTCAACATGTTCGCCCTGCACGCCGCCAACGCGATCGCCGTCGAGCGGGACCTGCACACGTCACTGCTGGCGTCGCTCGGCCTGACCGCGGCCGACGTCGACACAGCCGGCTCCGGCCCGACCACGACGGCGTACATGTCATATCTGACCGCGGTGTGCGCCACCGGCACATACGCCGAGGCCGTCGCCGCCGTACTGCCCTGCTACTGGATCTACCGCGACGTCGGGCGGGAGCTGCTCAAGCGCTCCTCCCCCGACCCCGAGTACCGCAAGTGGATCGAGACGTACGGCTCGGAGGAGTTCGACGCCGTCGTCGAGTCGGTGCTCGCCGTCACGGACGGCCTGGACGTCGGCGCGGCCGAGCGGGAGCGCTGTCACCAGCACTTCGCGACCACCTGCCGGTACGAGTGGATGTTCTGGGACGCCGCCTACAACAAACTCGGATGGCCGGTGTGATGAAGGACTACTACGACGTCGTCATCGTGGGCGGTGGCCACAACGGGCTGGTCGCCGCGGCGTACCTGGCCCAGTCCGGGTTGTCGACCCTCGTCCTGGAGCAGCAGCCGCACACCGGCGGTGCCGCGGTCAGCGAGCGGGTGTTCCCCGGCGTTGACGCCCGGTTGTCGCGCTACTCGTACCTGGTCAGCCTGCTGCCGGACAAGATCGTCGCCGACCTCGGACTCAGCCTGGAGCTCCGGTCCAGGACAGTCGCCTCCTACACGCCCGTACGCCGCGACGGACGCGACGTCGGCCTGATGGTCGAGCGCCGCGAGGGCGCCGCCACCCGCGCGTCGTTCGCCGCGCTGACCGGCAGCGACGCGGAGTACGAGGCCTGGACGGACTTCTACGGCTCAGTCGGCTCACTGGCCGCCGCCATTGCACCCACGCTGCTCGAGCCGCTGCGGTCGGCGGCCGAGCTACGCTCCCGCGTCGACGGGGCCCTGTGGGACGAGCTGGTCGAGCGGCCGCTCGGCGAGACCATCGAGCGCCGCTTCGCCGACGACACCGTCCGCGGCGTGGTCGCGACGGACGGGGTCATCGGCACATTCGCCGGTCTGCACGACGAGTCCCTGCTTCAGAACCGGTGCTTCCTCTACCACCTGATCGGCAACGGCACCGGCGAGTGGCGGGTCCCGGTCGGCGGCATGGGCGCGGTCACGGATGCGCTGGCGGCCGCCGCCCGGCGCGCCGGCGCTGTGCTCGTCACCGACGCCGCAGTCACCTCCGTGGAAGCCGACGGCAACAGCGGATCGGTCACCTGGCTCGGCGGTGACGGTGAGCGCTCGGTCGACTGCGCCTGGGTGCTCTCGAACGTCGCCCCTTCGACGCTCGCCGCACTCCGCGGTCAGACCGACGTCGCCAAGCCGGAGGGGTCGCAGCTCAAGATCAACCTGCTGCTGCGCCGCCTGCCGGCGCTGAAGTCCGGTGACGACCCGGTGCGGGCCTTCGCCGGCACGTTCCACATCGACGAGGACTACAGCCAGCTCGACGCGGCGTACCGCTCCGCAGCCGCCGGCGAGCTCCCCGCCGTACCGCCGTCCGAGGTGTACTGCCACTCGCTGACCGACCCCTCCATCCTCGCCCCGGACCTGATTGCCTCCGGCCACCACACCCTGACCGTCTTCGGCGTGCACTTCCCCACCCGACTGTTTGCCTCCGACAACGATTCCACCCGGGCCGAGTCCGTACGCCGGGTGCTCGCCGGTCTCCAGTCCTACCTGGCCGAACCCCTCGAGGACTGCATCGCCCGCGACGCCGACGGCAACCTGTGCATCGAGGCCAAGACGCCGTACGACATCGAACAGTCCGTCGGCATGCCCGGCGGCCACATCTTCCACGGCGACCTCCAATGGCCCTGGGCCACCGACCCCGCCGACACCGGCCGCTGGGGCACCGAAACCGACGTCCCCAACCTCCTGATCTGCGGCTCCGGCGCCCGCCGAGGCGGCGCCGTCTCCGGCCTAGGAGGCCACAACGCAGCCATGACCATCCTCACCCGCTAACCGATTTCGCATCTCCCCGATCCCCCTGCTACGATCCTCTTCGTTCGAAGGCAACGCCAAGCGCCGCTAGCTCAATTGGCAGAGCAGCTGACTCTTAATCAGCGGGTTCGGGGTTCGAGTCCCTGGCGGCGCACAAACGCCCAGGTCACAGCGTGGCCTGGGCTTCTTCACGCCCACAGGACACTTTTTATTCGACCTTTTCAGCCACGCATCTCTCCCGCCGACCGGGCCATGCGACCTTCGGCTGACCGTGGCTGTGCGTCACCTCACATCGGCCCGCGACGTCACCGTCGTCCCTCACCTCCCGCACCGGCCAAGCGTTGAACAGGAAACGCTCACACCGGTTGGAGGCACGACATGCCGAGGACCCCGCTGCCCATCGGAACCTGGGGAGAGATCTCCACCAGGACCCTGAAGACCACCAAGAACCACAAACCCGCCAAGCACCTGGCTCACGCCAGGTTCCGCGACCACGACGGCACCACCAAGACCGCCGCCCGTACCGCCCTGCTCCTCAAACTCCAGAACCGCGCAAAGACCAACCACTCCGGCGAACTCACCGCGGCCCACCAGATCAATCACCTCCTCGATGCCTGGGAGCGAAGGCCTTCCACAGTCATGGTCTGAGGTCGCAGTGTGTGATTCGGCGGTGTGGGTGTGTCGGGGTCGCAGGAGGGCTTCGGTTTGGTCCTGGGACCGCGTTGTCGACTTGGATTTGCTGGTGTCCGGCTCTGGTCGTGGGCAGGCAGAAACTGTCGTTCAGGTGAGGGCGTGCCTCAGTCGGGTCCAACGGCAGCGACGGTGATCATGTAACAGATGGAGGCGTCGAGCTGGATCCGGACACGGCCGCCTGTGGTGGTGATCATGACGGGGATGTGCAGCACGCGGTCTCGGAAGCTCTGCGGTTCGGGATCTCCCGGGTTGTCGGCGAATCCGAGAAGTTTGGTCGACCCGCCGGTGATCGAGCGCGACCTCGGCACCAGGAACGTGATCAGCTGCTTCTCGGCCGAGGTCGAAGCAACTTCTTCGCGGGAACGGTCGTCGATCCACATCGGCAGCGGTTTCATGAGCAGCACGGGGGTCCTGGCACATCTGTCGACGCCGATGTGATGGGCTTGCGGATGAAGACTGGCACCCGTATGCCGAGAGGCGTCATCAGGCCCGGTCGAATCGCAGCCGCTTATACCCGCGCATGCGGCGCCGGAGTGAGGCTGCCAGCAGCGGGACGAGCGGGTCGTGGTAGTCGTGCACTTCGGCGATGTTCTTGCCCGGTGCGGGGCGAACAACTCGTCCAGCGCACTGGACCAGGAGGCCGTCGAAGGAGATCGGCGCCGCGAGGAACAGGGTGTCCAGGGCCGGTGCATCGAACCCTTCGCCGACGAACGGTGTGGTGCCTACGACCAGGACACCGTCCCCGGCCTTGGCGTCCGCGAGTCGTTCGACGACGGCACGCCGTTCCTTGGCAGGCATGCCCCCTTGGAGCACAAGTGGTTCGTGGCCACGACCGGCCAGGAGCGAGGTGATCGTTTCGAGGTGGGCGACTCGGCGGGTCAGCACCAGACAGTTGCGCCCCTGGTTGAGAGCGGCGTGGACATCGTCAAGGATCTGCTCATTACGGCCTTTGTCGGCGGTGAGCGCCCGGTGTGCCTCTGCGATCGGTGACGGGGCGTCCTGATCGATGTCTGCCGCGGTGAACGCGGTCTCATGCAGGTGCAGCAGTCGTGCCGGTCCTGCGCTGGTGTCGGCTGCTTCGGCTAGTGTCCCGGGTATCGCGTCGGTCATCGTGTGCCGGATCGGTCCGAGCTGCCAGCGCAGGAGCTCGCCGAGGCCGTCGCGGCGGTCGGGGGTGGCGGTGAGGCCGAGCCAGTACCGGGCGGCGATCTTCTTGACCGTGTGGTCGTACGCGGCTGCGGCGACGTGGTGTGCCTCGTCCACGATGACCTGCCCGTATCCGGCGGTCAGGTGCGCGACGTCGTCGTGCCTGGCCAGGGTGGGCAGCATGGCGACATCTACGATCCCGGTCAGTTTGCTCCGTCCGCCGCCGACCTGTCCCGGTTTGAGGCCGAGGAACTCGGTCAGTCGAGTCCGCCACTGGTCGGCGAGGGCCTTGCGATCAACCAGGATCAATGTGGACACCGCTCGTTCGGCGATGACCGCGCACGCCATGACAGTCTTGCCCGACCCTGGCGGAGCGACCAGGACGCCGTCATCGTGCGCGAGCAGCTCACCGACCGCCGCGGCCTGCCGGTCGGTCAGCTCGCCGATAAGCGCGACGTCGATCTCCGTGCCGGCGGTCCGGTTGTCGGTGACGTCGAGGCTGGCACCGCTGCGCTCC
Organism: Kribbella sp. NPDC048915; assembly: GCF_040649595.1. Taxonomy (NCBI): domain Bacteria; kingdom Bacillati; phylum Actinomycetota; class Actinomycetes; order Propionibacteriales; family Kribbellaceae; genus Kribbella; species Kribbella sp. NPDC048915. The sequence goes on from NZ_JBEZFT010000002.1 coordinate 197,529, forward strand.
ATGATGCCCGTCACCAAATGCCGCAGTCCGCGAGGCAGGACGAGCTTCTCGTCCAGAGTCAGGTCGTAGCCAGTGACGAACCGTGGAGTGTCCCAGGTGGACTTACGCAACCGCTGCAGCTCGTAGAACTTCGGATTCGCCATTGAGGCGGCGTGCTTGAACGTCGCCAGAGCAGCAGGCGGGAGGGCGGTCGCGTCCAGGACCAGGCCGGCGGCGAGTTCGGCACGCACGACCGAGGGCATGGGCGGGTGCACCTTGGTGGACTCGGCGCGCGCCAGGGCCATCACTTCGTTGCCGACCGCGGCGCGCGATGACTTGCGGGCGAGCCGGGCGGCGTCACCGGGCGTTAGCCGGTCCAGCGTCGAGAGGAAGGCCCACTGGTCGTCGTAGGGCTCCAGCGTGGCCGGGTCGAGGAACAGCGTGAGCCCGTCCTTGCGGCGGTTTCCGTGGAGCGGTGCAGCGATCTGGTTGCCCGGGCCAGAGCTGGGCAGTACGTCCTGGCTTGGGAACAGACGGTCGTAGGAACCCAGGCTCATCGCGCCACGCTGGAGGATGGCCTCGTGAATCAGCGCGGTCCCGACTGCGCGTGCCGTCTGCGCGGGGATCGCCTCGGTGAAGAAGATCCACACATGCGCACCGGCACCGGACTGGGAGATCTCCAGCGCAGCGGGAACGCCTGCAGTTCGGGCAGCCTTGACGTACGCCAGCGCGTCGAGCATCGCGGTCTTGCCGTCGAAGTCGGCAGCCAACCACCAGCAGGTGTTGTCCGGGAGCATCGGGTACAGGCCGATGAACAGATCTTGCCGCGACCGCGCGGCAAGATGCTCGGCGACGACATCCGGCGTCAGCGGGAGCAGGCGGGCGGTCGCGCGGGTCATGCCCTTGCGCCACCCTCCCGCCGCCGCGGGCATCCACCCCTTCTTACCCGTCCGCGGGTCCTCCCAGCGCCTGGCGTAGGTATCGGTCCTGGCACGAAACAGGTCCAGATAAAGAGCGAGCTTCTGCTGCGGCGTCGAACCCGCCATCGACACCAGCCCGCCACGCCCCACGGGCGCCGCAAGCTGCTCATCCGCCGGCGTGGTGTCCTCGCCCCGCAACTCCAGCAGACGCGACAGACGCGCATTCTCCACCCGCAGCCGGTCCCGCTCGGCCCGCAACTCGGTCAACTCACGGCGCAGATCCGGGCCGCCACCATCGCGACCGTCACCGAGACTCACACCACCATCCTGCCAGGATGACCTGATGATCCCGACAGCACCGGAGTGGCAACGAGCCTCCATGCGATGGTTATGCTGCCGCCCATGGCGAACCGGGCTCGGAGACTCGCGGCACCACTGATCGGGCGATGGCGGATCGTTGAGATGAGTGGATGGGACCGCGACGCCATCGACCTGGTCGAACCGGGTTTCATCGAGTTCGCCAAGGACGGGACCGGCCAGCTCGGGTTCATCGCGGTCCGCGGCGGGCTGGACTGCCGTCCAGTCGAGCGAGACGGCCGCCCCGCTGTCGACTTCACCTGGGAGGGCGTCGACGAAGGCGACCAAGTCAGCGGACGCGGCTGGGCAGCGCTTGCCGACCACGAGTCGATCGAGGGTCATCTGTTCTTCCACCTGGGAGACGACTCCAGCTTCCGGGCAGATCCGTTCAACCACGAACTGGACGAGCGGTGAGCGAGTACCAGTACTACGAGTTCCTGGCGATCGACCGGCCACTGGACGATGACGAGCAGGCCGCGGTCCGGTCGCTGTCCACCCGGGCAAGGATCACGGCCACCAGTTTCGTCAACGAGTACCACTGGGCCGACTTCCGCGGCGACCCGAACCAGTTGATCGAGCACTACTACGACGCACACCTGCATGTGACCAACTGGGGCACACACCGCGTCATGTTCCGCCTGCCCTGCGACCTGCTCGACCCCGACGTCGTCGAGCAATACTGCGCCGGCGACCAATTGAGCACCCTGGATCGCGGACGAGTTCGTCGTACTCGACTTCACCAGTAACGACGGCGCAGGCGAATTCGATGTCGGCTACGACGCCGAGACCCTGCTATCGGCGATGGTCGGAGTCCGCGCCGAACTCGCCGCCGGTGACCACCGGCCGCTCTACCTCGCATGGCTCGCCGCCTACGGCGCCTAGGAACGCGACGAGGACGTCTTCGGCAGCGACGCCGACGACGACCTCGAACCACCAGTCCCGCGCATCTGAGTCTGAGAGCGCGTCATAGAGCTCCGCGACCCCGAGACACGCGCTCGTGTTAGCACCTCAGTAGGCGCGGGCTTGCTGGTTCACATCGAATCACGCCGGCACCACATGGGCGTCCGAGGTTCACAAGCGGCAGCTGGAACGCACACCGGGCCATCGCCAAACTCAGCATGCCGGCACCGCGCGCAGGAGATCCTCAGCACCAACACCCCTCGTGCAGAGGAATCCCTACAGGTTCGCCGCCCCCGCTTGAGCGGAAGGCGCTACCGCCTGCGACAAGACGAAGACTCGCGTTCGGTGTCAGCTTCCGTGGTAGAGCCGCTCTAGATCGATGAGCTCGATGTCGGGTCGCTGGTCTGCTTCGCTGCGCAGTTCTGTCGTGAACGATGGTGCGGCGAGCAGCAGCTTGGCGCGTGCGGCTCGGCCGCCGTAGGCGGCGCGGACCTGCTCCAGGATCCGTAGGTGTCCGTGCCCGACTACCTCGCCTGACTTGGCCTCTCCGATTGCGTGGATTTCACGGGCCGCGGGCGGCTCGTCGGGATCACCGGGCGTCGCGACTACCAAGTCGAGTTGCCGCTCGGTCCCGTCGACGACGACGGCCGACGGCCCGAGGTGGTCGGGTTCGGCGCCGAGGGTTTCCGGGGCGGCGTAGCGACGTGCCCAGCTGCGCACTTGTTCCTCGAAGACCGGCCCGCGGACGTGTGCATCGAAGGTCGCTGCCAAGCGCCGCTTCCACGTCGCCGACGGCTCGCGATCGCGCAGTAGCGAGCTGTGCGGCTCCAGGATCGCGTAGTGGAACTGCAGGAAGGGGTCGGCCAGTGCATAACTCGGGCGCTGCGACCGCACCGGATCGGCATGGCGGACGACAAAACCCGCGGCAATGAGGCGACGGATCGACGGCTCGATGTTCGACACCGAGCGCCGGAGCTGATTCGCGATCTTGCCGGCCGCGATCGAGCCGTTCGCGATCGCGCCCAGGATGCTGTTCAGTACGACCGGGTTGACTGCAGTCAAAGTGGGATCTTCGGCGAGCAGCGTGGTCGCCTCATGGTGCAGGGTCGCTGCAGGGGACAGCAGCCGATCGGCGACCCAGCGGTCGAAGTCATCCATTCCGGTCGGCAGGTCGTGATCGACTATGTCGGTGGCATAGCCGATCACGCCGCCGATCACGGCGTACACCCGCGCCGCCAGCTCAAGGTCGGCGTTGGCGCCCAGCCAGCCGGCGGCCTCGCGGAAGTCCGCCGGCTGCATGACAAGCTCCATCCCGGCTCGCCCCCGCAGCGGAGCCTCGCCCGCAGTGAGCGAACTCATCATGGCAATAGCCGACCCACACAACACCAGCCGTGCCTGCCCCGAACTGGCGCGCCGAGCGGCCGGGCCGATGGCCGAGGCGACGATCGAGTCGGCCGACGGATCAGCCGCCAGCACATGACCGAACTCGTCGACGACCACCGGCACTCGACGCGCCTCACCCAACCGCAGCAACTGGCGAAACGCCTCGTCCCAACTGTCCAGAGCGAGCCGACCGACACCCAGATACTCACCGAGCGCCTCACCCAACCGGGACAGCTGGATCGGCGACTCGGTACGGGTCGCCTCCCAATAGAAGCCGCCCCGTTCCCGGGTGACAGCCTCCAGCAGCGTCGACTTCCCGATCCGGCGACGACCGTACACCAGACCCAGCGTGTGCCGACCGGCACCCGAATCAATGAAACCCTCGACATGTCGACGGTAACTAGATGAGTCCATCCATCCTCCGGCCAAGAATACTCAACTCAACAATAGTATTCTCAACCTGAGCATTGTCGGCAAGCTATCCCGCCCAGGTCACGAACCCGGCTTGCAGTAGGGCGGCTCAGGCGTGGGTTATTGGGCGAGGTCGGTAAGGAGTTCGTCGAGGACGTGTTCTTCTTCGATGGCGGTGCCGGTGGACTCCATCGCCGGGCGGAGCGCGGCATCCCAGTTCGCCGACGCCGGCGATCCAGCCAGGTGATGGCTGTACGGCGTCCTCGACCGAGCCGTTGCTTGGTAGTCGGTCGCGCGGAATCGCCACGATCGCGCAGGCAGGCGGTCGAAGACGACGTTGCCGATGCGGATACCGCCCCAGTCGAAGTCGCCGTGGTAGACGAGCTGAGCTCCCCCGGCGGCCAACTGGCGGAGAAGGTGCATCGCTGCCGCGCTGGGCTGCCCGCTGGTACACACGAGCGGCGCGCAGTCCGGCCCCAGCGCGTCGGCCGCCGCTGAGACGACGACGGGGTTCTCGCAGACGAAGATTCGCCGCGCGCCTGTCGAGATCTGGTCGCGGACCACCTGCCGCAGGGTCAGCACGGCCGGCTGCCCGGCTTCGCGAAGCTCCCCGAGCGCTCTCCCCGTCGAACCGTCGGCGTTACCCGGCAGCCCGAGCGTGAGTACGGTTGTCGAGACCTCATCACGGAGGATGCCGACCGAGGCCCAGACCTCGCGGCGCCATTCCGCTCCATTACCGGGTGCGAGACCGGACAGCGCCCGCGCCGCGCCGAATGTGAGGGTGCCCAACGGCTCACCGTCGTCGAGCGCGTGTGCGCGGCCGGCGACCCGCGCGGCAAAGCGGCCCAGGGGTTCTCCGCTGGCCGGCAGTTGGCCAATGACCGCGGCCAGGTCATGGAGCAGGGGATTCGCTTGCGCCGGACTGCCCGCCAGTCGTCGTACCAGGCCGCTTCGGTTGAGCTCGGCGAACCACTCCTGGAGCTCAGGTCTTTGCCCGACGGCCGCGCGTAGGGGTTCGAAGCCCGTCTGCCACGATCGCTCCAGCTGGGCCGTGGCGGCTCGGCGGTCGACTACCTCTCCGGTGAGGGTGACGATCGCTGCTTCGAGACCGGCGGAGCAGGCCCCGGAGTCGCGCAGCAGGCGGTCCAGCGCGGTTAGTGAAACGGTGAGCGCATGACCCGGCCTGGGCGGGCGGCCCAGGAGTCGTTGGACCGCTGCTCGCTGGGCGGCAGTCGCACCGGGCAGCGTCACGTTCGTATCCAGCGACTCGCCGCGCTCCATCCGTTTGCGTACGCGGGCCACCAGCCAGGAAAGGTCCTCGCCACCCAGCAGGCGCTCAAGCCGCGCGCCGTCCGTCACTCCCACAGCCCGTCCTGCGACGACGCGTCCTCGCCCGGCTCATTGTGGCCGTGGATGTCCCGATCGACGCGCGACCGCCGCCGGCCATCCCATTCCCAATTCGTGACCAGGACCGCCGGTACACCGTCCGCGCGGGCCAACTGCGAGATCGCGAGCGCCGGGACCTCGGGATAGCAGCCCCATTCACGTTCACTGGTCATCACCACGTCCAGGTCGAAGGCCGCGAGCAGCCCGAGGTACTTCGCCCGCGCGTTGTCGTCCACGCCGGCGAATGCCTCGTCGAGGGTGATCAGCCGTGGTGCGTGCGGGCTCCCGGCCGAGCTGTAGTGCGACGAGGCGGCCGCGAACAACGGGACGCTGGCGGCGAGGACTCGCTCGCCGCCGGAAGCCGGGCCGGTGGCCGACTTCCACTGCCCGTTCTGGTACCGCTGAATGACGAACTGGTTCCAGCCGCGATAGTCCATCGCCGAGGTCAGGTGCTCCAGCCAGGTGCCGGTCGCGTCGCGGGCACGGACCTCGGCGATGCGTGCCTGCAGGAACTCGCCGACCGCCTTGCGGTCCTCCGCCGACCAGGCATCCGAGACCTGGCGCATCAACCGATCCCTGGCCGCGGCGAGCCCGGCCGGCCCGTCCGGACGGGGCTGCCACAGCAGCCGGAGCCTCATTCCGGTGCTGGTCGGGCGGCCCTCCAGTTCGGCGTTCATCGCCGCGACCTGCGACTCGGCGGCCGAGATCAGCTCCTGGAGCGTGCTTGCCACCTCGTTGACCAGATGGTTCTCGAGCACCTCGCGCTCACGCTCGCTCAGCAACCGCTCGCGGTCGGCGACATCGGTCTCGAGGGATTCGGCCAGCTGCGACACCGTCGCCGGTCGCCCCTGGAAGTCGATCTCGACCACGACGCCGTCCTCCTGCAGGTCCGCGGAGGCCCGATTTCCGTGCCGGGACAACGTGTCCTGCAACGTCTTCAGCTCGGTGTTGAGCCGATGCTGGACACGGTCCCAGGTGTTGTCCGCATCATCCAGGTCGCCCAGCTCCTCGTTGACCCGCCGGGCCAGGCGCATCGCCGGGATCGGCGCCCAGGACACCTCGGGATCGGGTATCTCGAGCTCCGGAAGGGCCACCGCCAGGAGCCCGGTGCCCGCGAATCGCCGGAACGAGTCGGCGGCCTCGGCTCGTCGCTCGGTCGCGGTTTCGAGTTGCTCCGCCAGCTTTTCATGCTGACCCTTGGCCCGTCCGCGCGCGTCGATCTCCTGTTCCACCGCGGCACGCGCAGCGTCCTGCTGTGTTTGATTGTCGCGTAGCAGGCCGGCGGTTTCAGTGAGCTGACGCTGAAGCTCTGCAACCACCGCGCCCACCGTGTCCTGCAATGTCTGGTGCCGCTCCTGGGCGGACGCCGCGTCACGTGCTGCGACGGCGGCGCGATCCGCGAGACCTGCATGCGCACGCTCAGCCTCTGTCACGTCGCCAGCTGCCTCGGCCAACTGACGCTCCGCGTCGCCGACCGCCGACAGCGCGGGCCAGAGCTCGACAAGCGCGATCCGATAACTCGCCAAGCCCGACGTCACCTCGGACAGCGCCTCTGCCTCGGTCGGCAGACCCGAATCGCGGGCTCCTTCCAGCAGTGCACTCTGCGCCTGTTCAGCGGACTTCACCTTGGCCGCCTCGTTGCGTACGGCAACCTCTCGCCGCCCGGCCAGTCGTTCACGCTCCGAAGTGAGCGCCAGGACGGCGGCATGGGCCTGCCGCAGGCCCGCATCGCCAGGAAGATCGGCGACCTCCTGAGCGAGCCGTAGCTTCCGACCCTCGATCCGCTCGATCGCGAGACCGAGCTGGGCGATTTCGGCCTCGGCGGCGGCGACTTGCTCACGACGCTCTCTCAGCTGCTCACGCCGTGCGGCGTCGCGGGCCGCACGACCGATGAACGTTGCCGTGGGCTTGTGCCACGCGCCGTTCAGGACACCGAGACGGAACCGGCCATCAGTGCTCACCCACGCCGGTGTCTCCTGCTCGCCGCACCCGATCGAGGACAGCAGCGCCTCGACGAGTTGCTCGGGCACGAGGCTCGCGTGTGGATCCTCTGGATCCACCGCCGGTCGCAGGATGGTTCCCAGGTGGACGGGCACGACGTCACCGGGCCGAAGTACGACGTCATCGGTGTCGGCGGCCAGGAGCTCACCGTCCGGCGTGACCCAGGCGTCGAGAACGCCGGCGGCCTCGAGCGCTGCCTCGATCCCCGCCCGGCTGGCCCGGTCGACTCCGTCGGCGAAGTCGATGAGTCGCCACAGCGGACCACCTCCCCGTCCCGATCTCCCGTGCGCATCCCGTGTGTACGGTGGCGAGGGGACCGTGTCCTCGCCACGCTCCAGCCGGGCGATCTCCTCCTTGAGTTCGTCGAGCCGTGACGTCGCAGATCGACGGTCCGCACTCAGCTCGGCGGATTCGGTCGCGAGCTGCGCAGCCAGCGTCTGGCTCGCGGCGGTCACCGAAGCGGCGGCCGGGTTCGGGCCCTCGAGGGTTTCTACCCACGGCTCGAGTTCCGCCACCGTGGCAGCGATGTCCGCCACGCGCAGTTCGGTCGCGCGGCCCAGGTGCTCGCGGACAGCCGAGATCAGCTCGGTCCCAGCCTGGGCAACCTCGTGCGCCGCGATCTGGTGCCGTTCGGCCAGGTCGGCCAATTCGGCGTCGAGGCCGGCCAGCAACCGCCGGGCACCGGCGACGTCCTGCGCCGCCTCGTCGGCCAGGCGGAGCAGTCGGCTCACATGCTCGAGCGCGCGTTGCTGCCGCTCCGTGATCCGATCCGCCTTCAGGCGCAACTGGGAGATGTCGCTGCCGGCGTCAACAGCACGGTCGACGCTTTCCGCATGATCGGCGGCGATGCGCGCGGCGGATGCCGCGTCGGTCGCGTTCGACCGGATCGCTGCCAAGGTTTCGCTCGCGGTAGCGTGCCGGCCGATCGCCGCCGCGTGCCGATCCCGTTGCGTCTCAGCTTTGGCCTCGGCGGCCTCGCGCTCTTCGGCGAGCCGCGTGGACTCACCGCGCAGCCGGCGCGCGTCCTCCGCTGCGCGCTCCAGTTCGCGAGCGTTCCTCATTTCAGGGCTCTCCCGCAGCGTCGCATCCCTCGCCTGCAGACGAACCCGTTCCGATTCCGCGGCGGCGAAGCTCTCTCGGGCAGCGGTCAGTCGACCTTCGGCTTCGGCGAGCGCACTTTCCGCGTCGGCAAGCTCTCGGCTGGTCCGTTCGAAGACGCTCTGCGCCTCCCGAGGAAGCCGGGCCCGCCGCCGCGAGGCGATCCGCGCATAGCGACGGTAATGCGCAAGGAACGACACCGCGGCATCCCGCGCCTCGGTCATCGCCGACAGCGATTCGCGATCCTCTTCCAGACTGCGGAAGGCTTCGGCGACGTCTGCTACCACGGCCTGATCCAGCGGCGGGAGAGACTCGGTCAGCGCCGCGGACAATGCTTTCTCGCTCGGCCGCTTGGACAGCTGCGGTTGCCTGAGTTGCACCAGCAGGTCGACGAGTACGCCGTACCGCTGCTCACCGAAGCCGAACAGGTTCTCGTCAACCGCACGCCGGTAGTCCCGCGCACGGTCGTACACCGTGCCGTGTTCACCGAGTGCGTCGTCCAGACGGTCGCGTGTCAAGGCGCTGCCGGTGGGATCGACCAGGCTGAGATCAGCACCGATCCGGCGGCTGGTCACGAAGTACCAGTGCCGCGCGATCCCGCGACCGGAGACCGCCTTGAGTCCACAGCCGATCGTGCGGAAATGCGCGTTGCCGTCCTCGTCGAGGCGGCCGAACTCCAGCCACGTGTAGCCGAGACGTTCCGGATGCGGGTGGTCACCGCCGAGCAGCAGGTTCCATTCCATCCGTTTCTTGGGATCTGCATCCGGCTCGACGCGATGCGGGGACATGTCGCCATCGAGCAGGAAGGGAAGTGTGAGCGCCAGAACCTTCGACTTGCCAGTGCCGTTGTTACCGCGCAGCAGCAACCGTCCACCGCGGAACCAGAACTCCTCCTGGTCGTAGTAGAACAGGTCCACGAGCCCGGTACGCAGCGGTTGCCAGCGCGCGAGCTCGGGCGCGGGAAGGTCTCGGGTCACATCATTTCCTGGATTGTCGGTTCGGTGATGCCATACCGGGCGAGCGCCGGCCGGGCGCTGACGACATCGCCCGACCAGATCACCAGCCGGAGTGCCCGCAGCCGAGTCAGTGCAGTCGCGGCCAGCCCACGCTCGGCGCCTGGCTCGGTCGCGTCGCGCCGCCAGTAGCTCTTGTGCTCGACGGCCTGACGGCGCAGCAGACCGTGGAGCTCCGCAACAGGCACTTGCCGGTCGGCTTGGCCCGCAAGGTACTCCGCAACCAGGAGGGTGGCGTGCCCTTCGGTACCGCTCTCGGGCATCCGCACATCGGTCAGGTCGTCGTACGGATCGACCATCGCGATGCCCTCCGCCCGCACCTCGGGCACCAGACCGGTGAGCTCGGTGATTCGCGCGGTGATCGCGGCGCGCTGGCCAAGTAGATAGCCTCTCTCCGACTCGTCGAGCTCGTCGAAGTAGAGCACCGGGTCCTCGAGCAGACGCCGAGTCAGGTGGTGGCGGATCCGCTGGTTCCGCAGCTCATCCGTGGTCGGCGGCAGCTCATGGGTCACGGCGCGGAGGCGGTCCTCGAACCCGATCTCCTCGACGGTCGACGGCCCGCGGGGTGTGGTGAGCAACGCGCCCAGCACCCGGCGGCGTACGTCGTACAGGACGTCGCCCGTTTCCTTGACGAAGGATTCCTCGTCACCCGCGACCCGGGCGAGCACGCCGATCTCGATCAGCAGGCGGACGACCGCCACCATGTCGGCCCGCTCCTCACGACCCTGCAGCGTGAACACGACACCAGCAGCCGACAGCTCGGGATCGGCCGCGCCCAGCACCACCTGCTCCGCGAGGCGGCCGAGCGTGATCTGGGCCTCCGCCCGGCTCAGGGCCGCGAGCGCAAGACACGCCAGCACATACCGACGCCGCCCGAACGGCTGCTTCGACCTGATATCGCGCGCCGGATGGGTCGGATCACTCACATCGACGACGGTCTTCACCAACCGGGCCATCTCGCTGTCGACCGCCAGGTGCCACCCCGCGTTGCGCTCGAACCACTCCCGCAACACCGGCGCATGGCGTCGTACCAGCACGAACTCGTCGTCCGCCGACCGCAGCAGCGGCCGCCGCAGCAAGGCCCGGGCCGCCCGCCGGGACTCGTCAGCTCGCGACGCTGCCAGTGCATCCGTCAGGCTCACGCGCTCTGCTCCACGACATCGTCCGCGGTGAGATCCTCGATTTCCACCAGATGATCCGGCCCGCGGAACACCCCGTGCGGCGTGCGGATCTCAGCGCGCCTGCCGTCGTCGAGGGCCGTCAGACGGACTGACATGCTGCCATCGGAAGTCGTCGTCTCGACCGAACGACGACCAGGCACACGGGCCGCCAGCGCGTCGCCGAGCAGCGCCAGGAAACAGCGGAACTCGGCCGGGTCCAGCTCGCCGAAGTCCGACAGACGCGTCGGACGCGCGGTGGCCAGTGCCGCCCGCGCCGCCGCGGCCTCAGCGGCTTCGCGCTTCGCGACGTCACTCAGGTACCGGCGCTGGCCGGAGCGATCGATCACCCGGCTCGGCTTGCCGCGGCGCTCGTAGCTCCCCGTCCGGCGCAGCCGAGGACTGATCACCAAAGACGGCGCCTCGGCCCACGGGGTCTGCGCCGCCACCGTCTCCGCAAGGCTCTCCTCGTTCACCGACAGGTGCCGAGCCGCGCTCAGGCCGAACGATGCCCTCCAGAGACGATGGAGATCGTCCTCATGCGGCGCCTCCGCGAACCACCTCGCCAACGCGCGGAAGTCCGCCGAGCGGTCCGACCGTCCCGAGCGACGCTCGTTCAGCACGGCGACGACCTGCAGCAACTGAGGGATCGCCGCGCGCGCCTGAGCCCGCAACAGTTTCGCCTGGCTGGGGTGATGCGGCTCGCTGACGAACCAGGCGCGGAACCCCTGCCACCGCTCGTCCCACAACCGCCTGCAGCGGTCGAACTCCACCTTCCGCGGATCGTCGCCCTCCACAGCACCCGGCGCCGCGTCCTCGGCCTCCCGCCAGGCCGCAATGTCCAGCAAGGCGTCCACCCCTCGACGCTCCAGCTCGCCGACAAGCTCGGCGATCTCCGCGCCGGTGCTGACAAGATCCTTGATGAACCGTTCCAGGTAGTCGATCAGCCGATCCTTGTACGCCCGGAACACGTCCGCATCCGCATCGTGCAAGTCGATCGTGCGCTGCAGGGAGCCCATAAAGGCCTGCGCGTTGCCGGCCAGATCGGTAAAGCGGTCGACCAGGCCACGCAGCAGCAGATGCACCTTGGCCGTATCGGGTTCAGGTACATCAGCCAGCTCGGCCAACGCCCGGAGCTGCGTCGCGATGTCGGCCAGAGCCACAGCTTGCAGCGCACCGCGCCTGCCGAGCGCCTCGTCGTACGCCGTGACCGCCTGTTCCACCGCCTCGCCGCGCCTCGTCAGCTGATAGAGGAACCGCGATCGGTGGAAGTCCTCGACCGTCGTCACACGACTCGTATCCGGATCCGCGCGAAGATTGCCCCACTCGACGAGCCGGGTCAGCGCATCACTGATCGCCGGCAGCTCCGCGCAGTACCGCATCGACTCGCGCACATCCTCCGGCCGCAGGTGCACGGTGAAGCGACGCTTGGCCTGCACGAAGGCGTCCATCACAGCCCGATAGAGGCGCTCGTTCGGCGCCGTCAAGTAGCTGAAAGGCGTGAAGTCCACGTCCACCAACACTCCTCCTCCCTGAACCGACCGGCGCCAAGAGCGTACCGGCAAGCACCGACAGTCCCTGCTGTGCCACCGCCGCGCGATGACCCACGCATCAGTCGATGAGAGCCGGCCCGCACTCCGGGCGTGGTCCTCATTCGCGGTCGGGCAGACGAAGACCTTCCAAGGCCCGCATCCGGCTCGAGGTCCGTCCTCCACGCCATGCTCCGCACCTGCACCCGCTACCAACCAGGCTGCGCAAGAACCCGGAGTCAGTGCCGCCGGAGTCAGGGCCGCCGGAGTCAGCGCCAAGATCCTGCACCCCGACCCGGCGGCTCGGGTGCGCCGGCCCGCATCCCGCGGGGAACTCCTGATCGGTTCTTGAGGTCACGCAGGTGCCCTGGGCTTTGGTGTGTCCGGTGAGGATCTTACGGGTCTCCTGACTCGAGAGGTCTTCGCCGCGACCTCCCCGACGGTCGGCTTCGGGTCGGCCGTGGCTGTGCGTCACATCACATCGCAGGTCGACCTCGAAGCGGGAACAGTCGAGATTGCCCAAAGGTGAAGGCCTCGTCCGCAAGGCCGGCTGGTCGGAGGTGTCCGCGCACTCGGCCTACGTGGTGTCGTCCGACCGTCTGGGCCTGGTCGTCGGACTAGCAGCGGGGACGGATCAGGGCGAGGTCTTCCAGGCCTTCGTGCTCGGTGCCGCCGATGGTGATCCGCCGCCCGGTTAACGGCAGGTGCCGGATGACGAGTCCGGCCAGATAGCCGGAGCCGGTTGGCGGAGCGACGTACACCTTGCCTGCGGGTACATCGGGATCGAAGCCGAGGACCGATCGCACCAGCAGGAACGGCGCCGCGGCTGCCCAGGCCTGCGGCGAGCACGACGTCGGGTACGGCACCGGACTGCTGAACTCGGACCGGTCGAAACCGCAGAACAGCTCGGGCAGCCGGTCGCCGAAGGCCACCGCCGCGTCGAACAGTGCATCCGCTACCCGTACGGCGTCGTCGGCGAACCCGTACCGGGCCAGGCCGGCGACGCTGATCGCCGTGTCGTGCGGCCGCACCGAGCCGTTGTGGTAACTGAGCGGGTCGTACCGCTTCATCGATCGCGCCAGCGTGCGGATACCCCAGCCGGAGAACAGCTCGGGCGAGACCAGATGCTCGGCGACCTGCGCGGCGTACCGCGGATCGATCAATCCGGTCCACAGCGCATGACCCTGGTTCGATGCCAGTGCGTCGACCTGGCGTTTCCGGCCGTCCAGTGCCAGCGCGTAATACCCGGCCGATGGCAGCCAGAACGCGTCGTGGAACCGCCGTCGCGGTGTGTCCGCGCGATCGGCCCACTCGCGGGCGACTGCGGGTGTGTCGAAGGTGGCGGCGAGTTCGCTGCGCGCAACGAATGCGCCGTACACGTAGGCCTGCACTTCGGCCAGCGCGATCGGGCCCTCTGCGAGCGTGCCATCGGCGAAGGAGATCGAGTCGTGCGAGTCCTTCCAGCCCTGGTTCTGCAGACCCGTGCCGGTCGTCCGGCGGTACTCGACGAACCCGTCCCCGTCGCGGTCGCCGTACTCGAGGATCCAGGTCAGCGCCCGGTCGACGTGTGGCATCAGCGGCGCCAGTTGTTCCGCCGGACCTCGTGCAGGATCCGGCCCGGCTCTTCCTCGGTCGCCGGGTTGACCTTGCGGCCCTGCAGCGCCGCGAGGGCACGCAGGGTCGACGGCGCGAGTTGCTGGTCGATCGGTAACGCCATCCATGCCGTCAGCAACGAATCCCGGCCGAACAGCGTCATGAACCATGGCGCACCGGCGGCGATGAACTCGTTGCCACCCCCGGTCCGGATCCGCGGCGAGCCGAGATCCTGGACACTCCGATCCAGCACGCCGCCGAGCAGTTCACCGCGCAACTCACCGGGCAACTCGACGGTGGGGCTCGCCTCCTGCCAGTCTCGCAGCCGCTTGACCGGCACAGCGTCGTGCAGCGGCGCGTCGCGGGGGTACGCCGGCTGCGACTCCTCGTGATCGACGATCGGCAGGACCTCGATGGTGCCCCGCCACTCGCCCCGGGCAGGCACTGTCAGGTCGCCGCTGACGATCCCCGGGGCCGTCGCGGTCAGGCCGTCCGAGCGGACCCGCGCACCGCAGTGCCGGCCCGCAGCGACGGCTTCGGCCAGCAAGGACTGCCCCTCCACACCACCTCGCCGAGCGGAGCGGGCTTGCCGCCCCTGACGGAGAACATGTCGGCGAAGTCAACGACCAGTTCGTAGGACACCTTGCAGGGCAGGTCTTCCCGGCCGAGATTCCGCAGGACCAGATCCTCCCGCATCCCGTTTCCGACAAAGCGCCGCCGTTCCACCAGCACCACGTCCCGGCGTCCGAGGAAGGTCGCCTGGTACGGCGTCTCCAGTTGGGCCGAGAGCGGCTCCGGCGGACGCCCGTCCACGAGCAGCCGCCACCCTGAGACGACTCGGGTGTCGTCGCAGTACAGCCCGTCGAGGCTGTCCGCCCGCAAGTCGCCGGTCGTGGCGGAGATCGCGAAGCAACTCCCTTCGACCTGGGTGATGACGGGATCGGTCACCGGCATCATCGCGGTCATGAACGGGCCAGGCTGATGAGGAGGCCGTCACCCGTGGGTCGGGTCGGCAGTGCGAGACCGCCCGAGTCGACCGTCACCGCGCGTACGTCTCCGGTCCACTCGTCGGTCAGCTGGAACTCGCCTTCGAAGCCACACAGCCGTATCTGGTCAGTACCCGCCGGCACGCAGATCGCGAGCAGCACCCGGCCGTCGGCCGTCGTGGCCTGGACGGCGTCGTACTCCGGCAACTCCACCTCTGGCCGGCAGACCGTTGCCGTGCGCAGCGGACCGCGCCAGCGTTTGAACAGCTGGGCCGCCTTCGTCAAGGTCTCGCGGGTCTCGTCGGACCAGGTCTCCGGGTCGTCCATCAACACCCACGGACCACCGACCACGTACGGCGCGATCCGGGCCCGCGGCGGGAGCTCGTCCGAACCCATGTAGGCGCTCTGCCAGTCGAGCGGCAGGTACCGGCCGAGGCCGACCTTCGCCAGGCTGTTCCAGTGGGTGCGGCAATGATCCTCGGTGATCGTCGTGTGGTGGCTGCGCACCATGGCCAGGTCGAGCGGCCGGACGCCGTTCCAGCAGTTCTCCAGTACCAGCTGGGGAAACTCCGTCATCAGGGTGCGCAGGATCTGATGCCAGGCGATCTCCGCGGCATGCTCGCCCGCGCCGGGGTCGTGGGTGTGGTCGTCCCGGTCGCAGCGGGCGATGGACTCGAAATCGTGCAGGAACCAGGTCAGCCGGAAGTCGGAGACCAGCCGGCGCAGCTCGTCCAGGATCCAGTCCCGCGCCGGATCGTGGCCGAGGCACAGCGCATGGTTGTCGAAGCTCAACCGCGGGGTGGCTCCACGCCAGGAGGCCAGCCAGTCGGGATGCTCCGATGCGACCGGGGACTTCGGGTCGGCGTTGCCGAATCCGCACCAGATGCCGAACCCCAGACCACGTGCGCGGGCCTGGTCCGACAGCCACCGCAGGCCGGACGGGAACCTGTCGTTGGCGTGCCAGTCGCCGACCGACCGTTCCCAGCCCTTGTCCACCACGAAGACCTCGGCGCCGGCCGCGGCGGTCGCGTCCATCATCGCCAGGATGCGCTCGGTCGAAGTGTTCTCCTGAACTCCCCACGAATTGGCCACCAGGCAAGGAAACTCCGGGTCGCCAGGCATTCCCGACAGGTCCGGCGGCGAGACGATCTCGTCGATCACGAGAGTCCGCATCGCCGCAGCACCGGCGTCGAGGCCACCAGGCACCACCGCGAGCCAGCCGACCGGTCCCGCCGTGCCCCACAGGGCACTGTCGGCACCCGGAAAGAAGGTGTCCGCCGGCAATTGACTGGTGATCCGTACCCGTCCGTCCCGCACCGCCACCTCGGTGCGCAGCGATCCGCTGTACTCCCACGCCAGTACGACGCAATGACCGGTGCACTCCACCAGCACCCACGCGGCCGCGTCCTGATGCGCCTCGTCCGGAGCGGGCGCGTCCCCGGCCAGGTAACGGTGACCGTCGCCCGCGGTCGGGAAACGCATCGGCTCTCCGTTGCGGTGAGCAACAGCATCGGCGGTCCCGTACGGACCGGCGTGCAGGCAGACCAGGTCGCCGTCGCCCAGCGATCGGGCCGGTGCGACCACACCGCGCAGGCCGGCGTCCCAGCTGAACGGATGCAACCACTCCACGGACACCTCGGCGGCGTCGAACGCGATGTCGATCAGCGGGGCGCCGCGGGCGATCGTCGTGGCGAGCCGCCGGAACGGCCCGGCCTGCCCGTCGAGGGTCGCGTGCGAGATCTCCAGCGCCACAGCGAATTCGGTCACGATGACCGCCTCTCGGTATGCATAGGGTGGGACACATGAACAACGCAGTAGTCGTGACGGGCGCGGCCAACGGCATCGGCGAGGCGATCGCCCGGCTCCTGGTCGAGCGTGGCTGGATCGTGGCCGGGCTGGACCGCGACGAGCCGCGGCTGGAACGCCTGCAGCAGGAGCTGGGCACGGCGTTCGTCGGTGTCGCCGGCGACGTCACCCGTCGCTCCGATCACGAACGCGCCAGGCAGGTCGCCGATGGCGCAGGACGGCTGGCCGGCTGGGTCAACAACGCCGGGATCGAGCGGCCGACGACTGCGCGGGCGCTGGACGAGACGGACCTGCAGGCGATCGTGCAAGTCAATCTGATCGGGACGATGCTCGGTTGCGCGGTCGCCACCGAGGCACTGCGCGGCGCGGGTGGTGCGATCGTCAACATGTCGAGCATCCACTCCGTGGCCGGCTTCCCCGAGTCGTTCGTGTACGCCGCGACGAAAGGCGGGATCGACGCGCTGACTCGGCAACTCGCGGTCGAGGAAGCCGCCCACGGGATCCGGTGCAACGCCGTCCGGCCCGGAGCGGTGCTGACGCCGCTGACCCAGTCCTTCCTGGACGCCTCCGACGATCCCGAGGCACTGCTTGCCAAGTACGCCGACCTGCACCCGATCCGCCGCCTGATCGAACCGGTTGAGATCGCCCGGGTCGTGGCGTTCCTGCTCTCGCGCGAGGCGAGCTTCGTCAACGGCGAGTCGATCACGGTCGACGGCGGCGCCACCGCGCGCTGCTACCCGTTCCCGGGCTGAGCTCAGTTCTCCCGGCGCAACAGCCACAGGACCGACGTCCCTCCGGCGGGCGCCAGCCCGCTCTCCGCGAGATCCTTGCCGGTACGACGCCTCAGCGGCCGCAGGTCCGCGCCGTCGAGTTCGTCCACCGCGTACGTCGCGATCGGGTCCAGTCCGACCGGCCGGACCGGCTCCCACTCCCCCGTCGGCGGGAGGCGGAAGCCGGCCACCAGGTGACGATCGTCGGCGCTCAACTGATAAGCGGGCTGCCGCCAACCCTTCTCCTCGCGCAACGGCTGGTCGGTCAACGGGACCAGTACGCCGGAATCGACCAGCGGCCGGATCACCGATCGATAGCCCGCGACGTGCTCACCGAGTCGCCGCAGGAGATCCGGCCGCAGCTCGGTGAGCCGCACCGACACACCGAAACGATGCATCAGCGCCGCCCGGATCTTCGTGTCGAACTGCGCCGGTGTGATCAACGTGCCCGAGTAGTCGACCTTCTGGAACCGATGCTCACCACGCCACTCGCTCTGCGGCCAGTGCAGAAGTTGACGTGGCGGGAGGAACTGAGCAGCGCCCCACAGGCACGTCAGGTGGTGTTCGGTCCAGTCGGGATCCGAGAGGAAGAGCGCGTCGACATGCGCGGCCAGGCCGGCATCGATCCGCAGCCCGCCGGACGAGCACGCTTCCAGCACTGTATCCGGGTAGGCCGCCCGCAACCGGTCCAGCACGTCGTAAAGCCCGCGGTAGTGCCGCAGCAGACCGTCCTGGGCCGAGTGGCCGTGGTCGTCGCGGGCACAGCCGGAACCCGGGTCCAGGTTGAAGTCCCACTTGATCCAGCGGGCGTGCGTGGTCTCGATGAGCCCGGACACCGTCGTGTACAGATGCTCCCGTCCGGCCGGTGAACCAAGGCAGACATAGCCGAGTTCGGTCCCGGCCGGGTCGGTGGCGAGCAACTCGGGGCGTTCCGTGGCGATGGACGCGCCGACGCCGATCGCCTCGGCCTCGATCCAGATGCCGAACTCGATGCCGCGGGCCCGGGTTTCGTCGGCCAGCCACGCCAGTCCGTGCGGGAAGCGGGCTGAGTTGACGCGGTGCCAGTCGCCGCGTTCGGCGTACCACTCGCTGTCCGCCTCGGGACGACCGAACCAGCCGGCGTCGAGAAGCGCGACCTCGAGCCCGAGATCCGCCGCGACGGTCGCGTTGGCCAGGAACACTTCCTCGTTGATCTCGGCGTCCTCGTACGGCCACCAGTGGTTCCACTCGGTGAGCAGTGGAGGACCAGCTGGTGCCTGCCCGGCGAGATGTCCCGCGAGAGCCGCGGCCGCCTGTGCCCGCGTCTCGCCCCAGGCGATACTGACCTCGGGCAGGGTGCAACTCTCGCCCGGATCGAGGAGGATCCGCTGCCCGGCCGGGTGCAGCTCGACGTCGATCCGTACGCCGTCGTCCACAGGTGTACTCGCGAGTCGCCAGTTCCCGCTCCAGTGCAGCGTGACGACGAAGACGCCGGCCCCGGTCTCGATCGCGAGCAACGGTACGGCGCCCTGCGTCGAGCGGCCCGTGGTCACCTCGAGCTCGACCGGCTCGTCGGCCGGCCAGGAGACCGGTTCGAACTCCAGGCCCCACCCGCTGGTGAAGCCGTGCAGAGCGGTTGCGCGCGGCAACGAAAAAGATCCGATCCGCGGATCCCAGGCGCCGGCCGCGGAGACAGTCACCGCGTAGGTGACCGCGTTCGCACCTGGCCGGACGACATGGACCTCGGCCCCGGTCAGGGACGGGGTCAGTACCGGTGTTTCGCTCACGATGACATCCCTCAGTTGCTCGGTTGGAGAACGACCTTGCCGACCGGGTGACCCTTGATCAGTTGCTCGTACCAGTGCTGACCGTCCGCGAGAGCGGCCCGGACGACCTCGCCCCGGAACACCAACTCCCCACGGCCGAGCAGGTCGACCGCTTGCGCGAACTCTTCGGCGCTGTACGCGAAGCTGGTCGTGCAGACGATCTCGCGACGGATCAGATCCCGCAGCGGCAGCATGCCGTCGGCGGAGTGCAGCCCGACGAAGCACACGTCGCCCCCGGGCCGCGCGGCGAGGGTCGCCGCTGTCCGGGTGTCGGCGCTGCCGACCGCGTCGAACACCGCGTCCGCGCCCAGTCCGCCGGTGAGTTCCTTCGTCTGGCGCACGAGCTCGGCCGGATCATCACTGAGCCGCGTCGCTCCACTGGCTTCGCCGGCGGCAACTCGGCCTTCGACGCGTTCGGTGAAGAACAGCTGCTCGACGCCCCGCGCCCGCAGCACCTCCAGCAGCAGGAGACCGATCGGACCGGCGCCGAGAACCAGCGCGGATCCGCCGGCCAGGATCCGGGTACGCCCGACGGCCCGCAGCGCACAGGCCGTCGGTTCGGCGAACACACTGGAGCCCGGATCCGGCAACTGGTCGACCCGATGCACCGCGCTCACCGGTACGACGACCAGGCCGGCGTTGCTGCCATGGACGTGACCGCCGAGCAATTGACGTTGCGGACACACGTTCCCGTGCCCGGCCGCGCAGATCGCGCAGGTCCGGCACGACCGGAGTGGGTTCGCGGTCACCAACGCACCCGGGGGCAGTCGGTGCTCCACGGGAACGCCGGGCCCGTACGCGTCGACCGCACCGACGAGCTCGTGCCCGAAGACCAATCCCGGCCGGCGCAGACCGTCCGTGCCAAGGAATCCGCCGAGCTCCGATCCGCAGATACCCGACTGCGTGACGGCGATGCGCACCTCCCCCGGCCCGGGGACCGGATCGTCGAGTGCGACGAGGTCGAAGCGTCCGATGTCGCTGAGGACCAGCGCCTGCATGACGCTCCTCAGCCGAGCAACTTGGTGGCGGCGTCCTGCATCTTCTGGGCGGCATCCTCCGGGGTGAGTTTGTTGTTCAGCAGCAGGTCGAAGTTCTTGCCGTACACCTCGTTGAAGATCTGCTGCATGTTGGTGGTGTAGATGTCGCCGATCCGCGCGTTCTGCAGGTCCTTCATCGCCGCCTCGAAGCCTTCCGGCATCCCCTTCAGCATGTCCGGGGAGGTGCGGGCCGCGTTCTGCAACGGGATCCAGTCGTGGTCCTTGGCCATCTGCGGCTGGAACTTGGTGGCGCTCCAGGTCGCGAAGGTCTGCGCCGCTGACAGCGCGGCCGACTGCCGCGGGATCACCCAGCCGCCGAGCCAGTACGGCGCGATGCTGCTGCCCTGGTACTTCGGCAGCGGGGCCATCGCCCACTTGTCCTTCATCTGCTGGAAGGACGCGATGTTCCAGGTGCCGTCGGCGATCATCGAGTACGCGCCGGAGGCGAATCCGCCGTTGTTCTGCGCGACGCCGGCTCGCTCGTCCGGCCGGGGCGCGATGTGCTTGGACCACATCATGTCCTGGACGTAGCGCATCGACTCGATCACCTTCGGGTCGGTCATCTGGAACCTGGTCGGCTCCAGCGGCTTGTCGACGAACGACGTACCCGCGGCCCAGGCCAGCGCCTGGATACCCCACCAGATGCCGAGGGCACCGATGTCGACGCCCCACCGGGTCACCTTGCCGCCGGCCGACTTCTGCAGCTTGGGCGCGGTCTCGATCACCTTGTCCCAGGTCCAGGTCTCGTCGGGGTAGTCGAGCCCGGCAGCGTCGAAATGGGTCTTGTTGTAGAACATCGCCATCGACTGGATGTTCTCCGGCACGCAGAACAGGTGCTTGCCGTCGAACTTCCACGGGTCGTACAGCTTGGTCGGGTAGGCGATCGCGTCCATCATCGGCGTACTGTCGATGACCGGCTGCTCGTCGAAGACCAGGTTCCGCTTGTAGTGCGCGTACGCCTGGACGTCCCAGTAGTAGATGTCGAACGGTTTGCGGGCGGCGTACTGCAGTTGCACCTTCTGCCAGTACTGGTCGTAGGGCAGGAAGTTGATCTTCGCGGTGTACTTGCCGGCGTACTCCTGGTTGAACAGCGTGACGCGCTTGCGGAAGTTCGCGTCGATCGTCGGACCGTTGGTCCAGGCGTAGATCTCCAGGTCGGTCTTGCCGACCACGGCAGTACCGGTAGGTGCCGGCGCGGGCGCGGCCTGACTGCCGCTGCCGTTGCCGTTGCCGGAACAGCCGACCAGGCCCGCGGCTCCGGCGGCGGTCAGACCACCGAGCAGGATGCGGCGGCTCACGATGTTGTTCGACATGGAATCTCCTTCGACTCCGACAGTGGGCTACTTGTTCACGCCGCTGACGGCGATGCCCCGGATGAAGTAGCGCTGGGCCAGCAGGAAGATCAGGATCGACGGGAGTGCGGCGATCGTGGTCGCGGCCATGGTGAGGTGCATCTGCGGCCCGATCCGGGGCGAACCGCTGAAGTAGGACAGGGCAACGGCGATGGTGTACTTCGACTCGTCGGACAGGTAGATCACCGGGCCGAAGAAGTCGTTGTAGGTGCCGATGAAGGTGAAGACGGTGACGGTCGCGATCACCGGCCAGCTCAGTGGCAGGAAGATCGTCCACCAGATCCGCAGGTAACCGGCACCGTCGATCCGGGCCGCCTCCTCCAGCTCCCGCGGGATGCCGAGGAAGAACTGGCGGAACAGGAAGATGAAGAACGCCGAGCCGAAGAACGCCGGCAGGATCAGCGGCTTGAAGGTGTTCAGCCAGCCGAGATGGTTGAACACGATGTACGTCGGCACCAGCGTGACCGTGGTCGGCAGCATCAGGGTTGCCATCAGGGCCAGGAAGATCGCGTTCCGGCCGGGTGCCCGCAAACGCGCGAACCCGTACGCGCTGAACGAGCAGCTGAGCAGCGTGCCCAGCACCACGAAGCCGACGATCGTGGCAGTGTTGAGGATGTACCGCTGGAACGGCACCAGCTGGAACACCTCGACGTAGTTGTGCCACTGCGGGGTGAAGATCCACAGCGGCGGCGTCACGAACACCTGGTCCGGCGCCTTGAGCGAGGTGAGCACCATCCAGGCGACCGGCAGCAGGACGGCGAAACAGCCGGTCGACAGCACGATCAGCCGGATCCAGGTCCCGATCGGCAGCCGCGTACGCCGGGTCATCGCTCGTCCTCCGTCTCGGTGTGGACCCACATCGGCATCGACCGGAAGACCAGCAGCGTGAGCACCATGATGATCGCGAACGCGACCCACGCGATCGCGGAGGCGTAGCCCATTTTCAAGTACTGGAACGCGTTCTGGTACAGGTACACCGACAGCAGCAGGGTCGAGTTGTTCGGGCCGCCCTGGGTCAGCACGAACGGCTCGGCGAACACCTGCAGGCTGTTGATGATGCCCATGATCAGGTTGAAGAACGTGACCGACGACAGCATCGGCACGGTCACATGCAGGTGCTGCCGGAACGTGGAGGCGCCGTCCACCTTCGCCGCCTCGTAGAGCTCGTTCGGCACGCCCTGGAGACCGGCGAGATAGATCAGCATGGTGCCGCCGAATCCCCACAGGCTCATCACGATCAGCGCTCGCAACGCCCACCGTTCGTCGGTCAGCCAGGACGGTCCGTTGATGCCGAGCTTGGCGAGACCGGCATTGATCAACCCGTACTCGCCGTTGAACATCCACTTCCAGACCATCGCGACCGCGACGCCGCTGATCACGCTCGGCAGGTAGTAGGCGGAGCGGAAGAACTTCAGCGCCGGCAGCTTCGAGTTCAGCAGGATCGCCAGCATCAGCGCCAGAATCATCGTCGCGGGAACACTGACCACCCCGTAGATCAGCGTCACGCTGAGCGCCTTGCGGAAGATCGGGTCGGCGACCAGGGCGCTGTAGTTCTGACCGCCCACCCAGACCGGGTTGCTCAGCATGTCGTACGACGTGAAGCTCAGCCCCAGCGACGCGAGCATCGGGCCGAGGGAGAACAGCAGCAGGCCCAGCACCGCCGGAGCGATGAACACGTAGCACCACAACGCCTGGCGCCGGGTCATGGTCAGGCCGCGGCGGGGCGCACGACCCACGGCCGGTCGGTCGGCAAGCGGGCGTACTGCGACACGTTGCGCCATAACTCCCTCGTTCCATTTATCGGAACGCTGTTCCTGTCAGCGGGACCTACTGGCATAGTAGGAGGACAGATGAGGGTCACGTCAACCATTGGCACGAAGGCGGGGGACGATGGGAACAGGTCGCCAGGAGGCCGAAGAGACGAGCCCGCTGACCGGTTCGGCCCGCGTGCTCGCGGTACTGCGTCACTTGGCCGAACACCCCGACGGATCCCGGCTGGCCGATGTCAGCGCGGCGCTCGGCGCGCCGAAGTCGAGCGCCCATCGCGCCCTCGGCTCGCTGGTCCAGGCCGGGTTCGCGCGGCAGGACGCCGACGGCCTCTACCATCTCGGGTTCGACCTGATGCGGCTGGTCTTCGGGTACCACGAGGCCAGGGCGCCGAGTCTCATCGTCGGACCGCTGCTGCGGCGGCTCGCGGACGAGACGGGCGAGACCACCCACTACGGAGTCCTTGTCGACGGCAACATCGTGTACCAGGCGAAGGTCTCGCCGAGCCGGCCGACCTTCCAGATGAGCTCGGTGATCGGCGGCTCGAATCCGGCGTACCGCACCGGGCTGGGCAAAGCGCTGCTGATGCACGAGCTCACCGACCGCAACGACGTCGACCGGTACGTCGCCGACCACGGGCCGCTCGAGGCCCGGACACCGCACACCCTGCGGACTCCCGAGGCGCTGCACGACGCGCTCCGGGAAGGCCGGCGCAACGGTTACATGCTCGACCTGCAGGAGAACGATCTCGGCATCGTCTGCATCGCCCTGCCGCTGTTCCTGGATTCGCCGAGCCGCCCGACCGGCGCGATCAGCATCAGCGCGGTGGTCGGCCGGACGACCCCGGACGACCTCGTCGGCTGGTTGCCGCGGATCCGCGAGATCGTCGCCGAGGAGCTCGGTGACGCGGTCCTGCCGACCCCCGAACCATCGACGGGAGAGTGAATGTCCAGCACAGCGACGAATCTGACCATCACCGATGTCGAGGCCGTCCACCTGCGGCTGTCCGAGGTCGACGCCGCCCGCTGCGACGGGACGCAGGACACCCTGCTGATCTTCGTCACGGCCAGCGACGGCACAGTCGGCGTCGGCGAGGTCGACTCGGCTCCCCTGGTGGCGAAGGCGGTCGTCGAGGCCGAGCCGTCACACCTGATCGCGCGCGGGTTGCGATCGATCCTGCTCGGCCGCAACCCGCTCGACCTCGAGGTCGCCTGGCACGCGATGGTGGACGGCAGCCGCTACTTCTCCGGCGGCGCGACGATGCACGCCATCAGCGGCGTCGACATCGCGCTGTGGGATCTGGCCGGGAAGGTTCTCGGGGTGCCGGTGGCCCGGCTGCTCGGCGGCCCGCACGCCGAGCGGCTCACGGCGTACGCCAGTCTGGTCATGCCGGACACGCCGGCGCTGGCCGCGCGAGCGGCCGCGGAGCACGCCGAGCAGGGGTACCGGGCGATCAAGTTCGGCTGGGGACCAATCGGTCAGGACCTGTCGTTGAACGAGGAACTGATCAAGCAGATCCGCCGGGCCGTCGGTGACGAGATGGACGTGATGATCGACGCCGGCCAGGTCTGGGACACCAAGACCGCGCTGCGGATGGCGGCCATGTATGAGGACTACGGCGTCGCCTGGCTCGAGGAACCCGTTGCCCCGGACAACATCACGGGCTACCGGGAGTTGTCTCGTCGTACGTCGCTGACCATCGCCGGCGGTGAGCAGGAGAGCAGCTACGCGGCGTTCGAGACCCTGATCGACGACGGCGAGCTGGATCTGATCCAGCCGGACCTGGCCCGGTGTGGTGGGTTGACGGCCGGCCGGCGGCTGGCGTGGCTGGCGCACACGCGGCACCGGCGGCTGGTTCCGCACGCTTTCAAGAGCGGTGTCCTGGTCGCGGCCTCGACCCATTTCGCGGCCGCGATCCCGAACGGCGGGCTGATCGAGCACACCGTGTCCACCTCACCGATCGCCCGGGACCTGGTCCGGCGCGAGATCGCGTTCGCCGACGGGTACGTCGAGGTCCCGCTCGAGCACCCCGGACTCGGCGTCGAGGTCGACGTGGACGTGATGGAGAAACTTCGTGTCGACTGACCCGCACCTGTCGACCGAGTGGTCGCTGGCCGGGCAGCGGACCGTCATCGTGGAGAACTCGGTGATCCGCGTCGTCGTCCTGCCGGATCTCGGCGGCAAGGTCATCGGCATCGTCGACAAGCGCGCCGACTGCGAACTGCTGTGGCGTAACGACCGGGTCCCGGTCCGGCCGGCGGCGTTCGGGTCGAGCTACGACGACCAGTTCCTCGGCGGCTGGGACGAGCTCTACCCCAACGACATGCCGGAGGAACTGGCCGGGGAACCCGTGCCGGACCACGGCGAACTGTGGGCCGTGCCGTGGGCCTGGACCACCGGATCAGCGCCGGGAGCGGTGTGGCTCGAGCTGACGATCCGTGGCGCGATCAGCGGCACGGCCGTGGTCAAACGGCTCACGCTCGGCACCGGATCCGACCTCGTCGTCGACTACCGGATCACCAACTCCGGGCGGGTCGATCAGCCGTTCCTCTGGAAGAGCCATGTGGCAGTCGCGCTCCAGCCCGACACCGTCGTCGACATGGCCGCGGGAGACGTGCTCGTGCACGAATTCGGGAACCCGAGAGCGCGTCCGGCGGGCGGCACGTTCACCTGGCCCTGGCTGGCCGCGGACGGCGTACGGCATGATCTGCGGACGCTTCCCGACACGACCCGGCGCGGAGTCTCGGAGTTCCTGATCGCCACCACCCTCGAACGCGGGTTCTGCGAAGTACGTCATCCTGCCGCGCGGACCGGCCTCCAGCTGTCCTGGGCCGTCGCCGACCTCCCGTCCTGCTGGCTCTTCGCGTCGTACGGCGGAGGCTGGCGAGGACTGGACGTCCTGGTCCTGGAACCCTGCACCGGTTACCCACTGTCTGTCGTTGAAGGCATCGAAGCAGGGACCCATCAGATCCTCGCCGCCGGCCAGACCCGATCCTGGCGACTGACCGCCCACATCGGCCCAGCAACCACCTGACCGTCGGACCCTCCCAGTCGGCCGCGGCGTACCTGAACGAGCGTGGGGTCGGTGACGGTATTGCCTTGAGGCCGACTACTCGCCGTTCAGCGGCGGGGTCAGGTCTGGGCGGCCGGTCATTCGGAAGTAGACCGGGTCGGCGAACTCGGCGTCCACCCAGTGGAGTTCGTTGATGACGGTCGCGGTGCCGTTGACGTGGCCGATCGCGAACATCTCGGCGTTCTCACCGTTGCGGTCGATGCCGATCAGCAAGGTGCCGTACTGGCCGCAGCGCTCCGCGATCAGGTTGATGGGCTTCTCCCACCGGCTCCCCGCATTCCGAACGATCTTCACCACCGGCTTGAATGCGCCGGCCGTCGGTACGCGGACGGAGTACAGGGCGCCGCCGCGGGTCGTGGCCAGGAACGTGTCGTACGCCGAAGTCTGACTGATCAGAGCCATCGCCCGCACCGACGAGAAGCCGGGGGCACTAACCTTCGCAGCCCACGTAGTGCCGCTCATCGTCCACCGGAACAGCGTGCCGTCCGAGCGGAGGGCGTACTGATTCGTCCGCGTGGTGGTACGAGAGGTCTCGAAGTAGCTGTACCCGGACCAGCCGCTTCCGACCCGGGCCGTCTTGGTCGTACCCGCGATCGGCTTGTTCTGCGCGTCGACCTCGTAGCTGACAGCCCACATGACGTTGCCGAAGACCATCCAGCCCGAGTACCGCGAACCGGCGGCCACCGGCTCTTTCACCATGGAACCAGCCATCCCGGCATCCAGGAACGTCGCCGGGAGACCGGCGGTCTCCCCCGTCATCGACGGCGGAGTGGTTGCCGTGTACTCGCGGATGTAGTGATCGCCCGCATCAGTCACCGAACCGACCGACATCTTGCACGCGGCGGTCACCTGCTGAACCCCGGTCGGCGCTACTGCCGGCGAGGCGCTCGCCGGGCCGACCGTGACGCCTGCCGCCAGGATCGCGCTCACTGGCAGCACTCCGGCCCACAACCTCGAGCCCCTCATCGTCATCACCCTTCAGATCGTGTCGAAGTATCCACACGATGTGATGCAACAAGACGCCGCAAAGTTATCGCGACCGCGTCCGAACCGACCTTGAGGGCCCAGCGTCGCATCCCTTGCCGATGAAGGCGTGGTGAACGGGTCTGCGGTTTCCGCACACCGACCAGTCCATGGCCCACTCGGCCCCGCGTCTCGTCCCTGGCCACGAGCACTACCCGGACCCCGCCGATCGCGAGGGCGATCGAGGCGACGGTCGCAACCACCAGGCGCCACCACGACATCGTGCCTGCCACCAGCCAGACCGTGGAGTTGATCGTGGCCACCGCTCCGGTCGCCAATGCCGCGACCAGTGCGGACTTCAGCCCTGGCACCAACAGCCAGGGACGATTGGCAAGCACCATACCGACGAGTAGGCGCCAGTGACCGCCGCGGCACGGCAGAGCAACAAAACGCTTGTCGTTCCGGCTCGGGTTCGCCATGCGGCTGATCAGCGAGCGCACCGCCCGGCGGGCGCGGGCGTGCATCCGCAGTCCACCCAAGGCGGGCAATGAGAGTACGGCGATCTGTTCGCCCGGATCGGTCTTGACCAGCACGTGTTGTCCGTCGTGGTCGTGGAGCGGAAGTTCGGTCAGACCGACCACCAGATCCCAGTCCCGTCGGCGAGCGTGGTCCTGGAGCCGGTCCACGGCGGTGTCCACGTCCTCGGAGCCGGTGGTGAACGGCTCGCTCAGCACCGTGACCTCCCACGCGTCGCTCCCGCCGACCGGGCCCAGATCGGTCAGCTCCTGCGCGATCTCAGTCGGCGCGGCCGGATCAGCGACCAGTCCGACACGGAGAGCTTCCATCTGCCGCCGGTACCCACTTCGGCGGCGCGGACACGGGACCGAACGTAGCGAGTCGGCCGACGGGCACCTTCGGCACCGGCGAACTCAGGAACGAGCACTCCGGCCGGACGAGGTCCACCGCCGGTTCGGGCCCGCCACCCGCTCGGTGCGGAACGGCGGGCCCGGGGCTCAGCTCGCCAGGCGGCCGCTGCCGATCTGGACCCGATGCGCCGTGCCGGCCTTCGCCTTCGGCGCGCGGATCATCAGCACACCGTCGTCCAGAGAGGCCCTGATGCGCTCGACATCCACCTCGCCCGGCAGGGTCGCCGTGTGCTGGAACCGGCCGGTTCGACGGGTCTGCCGACGCGCGAAGCCCTTGCGCTCCCGCTCCTTGATCTCGCCGTACACCCTCAGTTCACGCCCGTCGACCTCCAGCGTGACGTCGTGGCGGGAGACGCCGGGCAGGTCGATCTCGACGACGTAGGCGTCGTCGGTCTCCTCGATGTCCATCGGGAACGGCGACCAGCCGGTGCGATCGACCGTGCTGCCGAAGGAGCGCAGGAGCTGGTCCATCCGCTGGTAGATGTCCTCGAATCCCTCGATGGGGTCGGTCGGCCACCAGCGCGCGGGTCGCACGACGTTGTCACTGTTCGCACTGCTTCGGTTGTTCCCGAGTCGAATCGGAAGCGCCATGCTACTCACCCCCTCTCATTCGCTCGCTTCATGGTCCCGCCGCCGCGCCCGGGGTTTGCCGGCCCGACATGGCGATGTCCCGCCTCGATCAGAGGCAGTGGCCGGGCCCCCGGGCAAGCGGCAAGCGGGCCGGTCCCGGCCGACCTGCGGCTCCGCCGCCGGCCGGCCGGAGCGTGTCAGGCGTTGATCTGCTTGCGGTCGCTGCCGCTGATCTCGATCTTGCGGGCCTTGCTCTGCTCCGCGATCGGGATCCGCAGCTTCAGCACACCGGCCTCGTAGCCGGCCTCGATGTGGTCGGTGTCCAGGTTGTCGCCGAGGACGATCTGCCGGGTGAAGGTCCCGTGCGGTCGCTCGGAGACCTGGACCTGGTCACCGTCGTGGACCGTGAGGCCAGGCCGCTCGGCCTTGACCGTCAGGACGTTGCGCTCGACGTTCACGTCGATCGCCTCAGGACTGACGCCCGGAAGGTCGAACGACAGCACGTACGCGTCGTCCGATCGGTACGCGTCCATCGGGATCGCGTTGCGCGCCGTCCACTGGTCGGTGAACTGCCGCGTCAGCTGGTCGAACAGTTGGAACGGATCAGTGCGGATCATCTGTCATCACCTCCACTGTGTTCCGTCTGGATCGGAGCTTCTGCCCGGTTCAACTTCTAACGCGCCGTTGACATTCCCACAAGTCATCGTTTTGTTGACAAGATCACATCCAGTCCGCTCTCGGGCCGCGTCGTCGACGACCGGTCGCGGTTGCCGGTCGCGGCCGCGTCGTGCTATATCCAGTCTTGGCACTCTCATGGTGAGAGTGCTAACCACTGACACCCCGTGGCCGCGGTGCCCCGCTCCGGCCGTTGCCGGGGCGGTCGCGCGCAGGTCCGGGTCACGTTCGTTGTCCTGTGAGGGAGAGTTGACGATGATTCCGATCCACTGCTCGCTCGGGGACGCAGCCCGAACGGAGACCGGTGAGCTGCTGCAAGAGGCTCTGGTCGATCTCGTCGACCTGTCCATGCTCGGCAAGCAGGCGCACTGGACCGTCGTGGGTCCCCGGTTCCGCACGCTGCACCTGCAGCTCGACGAGATCGTCGATGCGGCCCGTCGGCATGCCGACGCGGTGGCCGAGCGGGCGTCGGCACTCGGGGTCGCCCCGGATGCCCGTGCGGTCCGGGTCGCCGCCCAGTCGGGGATTCCGCAGCTGCCACCGGGCTGGTTGACCGACGACACCGTCGTGTCCCATTTCGCTGACGCCTACGTCAAGGTGATCGATCGGATGCGCGACCGCATCGATCGGGCCGGCCGGCTCGACCCGGTCACGCAGGACCTGCTGATCCAGGTCACGGCCGACCTCGAGAAGCAGTCCTGGATGTTCCAGGCCGAGCAGTCCCGGACTGAGAAACGCTAAACAGACAGGCTGGAGGGAGTTGAGGACAATGGATCTCGGATTGCTGCTGCTCCATGGCGCGGTCGGCCTGATCATGGCCGGCCACGGTGCTCAGAAACTCTTCGGCTGGTTCGGCGGACAGGGTGTGCAGGGCACCACGGAGATGGTCGAGAAGCTGGGCTGGCGTCCCGCCCGCAGCTTCGCCGTGCTGCTCGGCCTGGCGGAGTTCTTGGGCGGCCTGGGACTCGCCGTCGGTTTCGCCAGTCCGCTAGCCGCCGCCGCGATCATCGCGGTGCTGGCGAACGCGGCCTGGGTGGTGCACCGTCCGCACGGACTGTGGAACGCCGACCTCGGGTACGAGTACCCGCTCACACTGATCGTCGCCGCGGCCGCGCTGGCCTTCACCGGCCCCGGCCGGTACAGCCTCGACCATGCGCTCGCCTGGAACCTGTCCGGAGTCGACTGGGGCGTCGCGGCCCTGGCCCTGGGCGGCCTCGGCTGGCTGTGCGGCACCGTTGCCCGGCACGTCAGGCACGAGCACCCGAGCGGCCAGCCGGCCTGACCACGCACGCAGTACCGGCGTGTCCCGGTGGAGCTCGACGGAGCTCGCCGCCGGGACACGCCCGGGCGCCCATCACCTGTACTTCGCGGTCGCGAGGAAGCGGTCTGGAGACGGTGCTCGGCTGCCAGAAATCCCGAAGGTGCCCAGGTGCACGTTCTGCAGGAGGCCGACGGCCATCAGGTTGGCGAGCATCGCCGAGCCGCCGTACGAGACGAACGGCAGCGGGAGGCCGGTGACCGGTGCGACCCCGAGGGTCATCCCGATGTTCACGACGGTCTGGAACCCGAACCAGCAGGCGATACCGCTCGCCAACAGGGCGCCGAACAGGTCGTTCGACCGGATGGCGATCGCGCAGGCGCGCTGCAGGAGCACGGCGAAGAGCAGCAGGATAATGCCGGCGCCGAGAAACCCGAGCTCCTCTCCGGCCACGGTGAAGACGAAGTCGGTGTGCTGCTCGGGGACGAACTGCCCGGCGGTCTGGGTTCCGTGGAACAGCCCCTTGCCGGTGAGTCCGCCCGAGCCGATCGCGATCCGTGCCTGCTGGGCGTTGTAACCGACTCCGTCGGGATCCAGGCTGGGATCGGTGAACGCGGTGAGCCGATCGATCTGGTATTGACTGAGCAGACCGAAGCGAACGATGCCGGCGGCACCGAGCGCGGCCGCCGTCGCGAGCGCGATCAGCCAGCGCGCCGGCAGCGCGGCGGCGACCAGGACGCCGGCGACGATCGCTGCGAGCACGGCGGCCGAACCGAGGTCGGGCTGCAACATCACCAGGCCGATGGGCAGCGCACCCAGAGCGAGCGATTGCGGCAGAACCGCTCTGTCATACCCGGTGCTGGAAGCGTTTCGGTCAGCCAGCAGGAGCGCCAGACCGACGCACAGCGCGAGTTTGGCCGGCTCGGACGGTTGCAGGGTGAACCCGCCGAGCACGATCCAGGAGTGCGAGCCGTTGATCGTGCGACCGAGTGGTGTCAGGACCAGGAGCAGGCCGAGCACGGCGACGAGATAGCCGGCCGGACCGTACGTCCGCAGCCGGGTGTAACGGAAACGCACCATGGCGCAGGCCAGGACGACACCGATCGCGATCGTGGCCAGATGGTGGTAGAGGTACGCATTCGGATCGCCGCCCGCGGCGAGCTGGCGCGCTCTGGTCGCCGACCAGACCAGCATCGATCCGATACCGCACAGTCCGAGTACGGCGCACACCAGCAACCAATCGAGACGGCGCAGCAGCGGGATCATCGTCCACCCACCGTCCCGTTCGGGCGGATCGGCGGCAGTGACGCCGAGGGAACGCCTCCAGGCAGTACCGGCGGCCGGCCGATCCCGAACAGCGCCTCGTAGATCCCGCGTACCGACGGCGCGGCCGCACCGCTGCCGGTGCCGGTGCCGCCCTGGGACACCGTCATCACGACGGCGTAGCGCGGCTTGTCCGCTGGTGCGAAGGTCGCGAACCAGGAGGTGGTCTGCTTCCCGAACACCTCGGCAGTACCGGTCTTGGCAGCGACCGGGTATTTGTCGTGCGGCCAGCCGGCGAAGCGCCAGGCAGCCGATCCGCGGGTCGTGACACCGGTGAGCGCGTTGCGCAGGTAGCTGAGCGTGTTTCGGGAGAGGGGGAGCCGCCCGGTGGCCTCGGGTTCGAACGTGGTGGCTACGCGGCCGTCCGGACCGATCACCGCTCGGGCCACCTGCGGGCGCCAGAGCGTGCCACCGTTGGCGATGGCCGCGTAGGTGCGGGCCAGCTGTAGTGGGGTCACCAGCGTGTCGCCCTGCCCGATGGCGAAGTTGACTGCGTCGCCGACCCGCCAGCGGAAGCCGTCCGCACAGTTCTCCTTCGCCAGTTCCTTGAGGAACCGGGCGCGCGCGGGGTCCGTCCGGGCCAGCTCGGGGTAACCGGAGGATGCTCGCCGGCAGGATTCGTGCTTGGTCCGTTCCCAGGAGCGCCGCTTGTGGTCTCGGTCCGCGATCCGGCCGGGCGACTCCCCTGGCAGGTCGACACCGGTGGGCTCGCCGAGGCCGAAGGACCTGGCCATCCGCTGGAGCGCGTCGGCCGGCTGGGCGACCGGGCGGTTCCCTCCGTCGCGACGCCACAACCGCTCCGCGATGCCGTAGAAGACGGTGTCGCAGGACACCTCGATCGCGCGGGCCAGCGTGATGTCGCCGTACCCTCGCGACTCGAAGTTCCGGAACTGGCGGCCGCCGATCCGCAGCGAGCTCGGGCACGGGTACTTCGACCCGAGCGGGAACCCGGCGGCGACCGCTGCGGCGACCGAGATCGGTTTGAACGTCGAACCGGGCGGGGCGCCACCACCTTGGAACGCGCGCGACAGCAGCGGTGCGCCGGTCTGTTCACCGACGAGGCGCCGGTAGTCGGTCATGGAGATCCCGTCCTCCCAGATCTGAGGGTCGTAGATCGGGTAGCTGGCCATCGCGAGGACGCGTCCGGTGTGCACGTCCATCACAACCACCGCTCCGGCGTCGGCGGCATATCGCCGGCCGGTGTTGCGGTCGACCTCGCCACGGGCCCGCTTGATCGCGGCCAGCAGTTCCTGTTCGGCGACGGCCTGGACGTCGGCATCGATGCTTGTCACCAGATGGCTCCCGGGAACCGGTGCAACCTCGTCGATCCTGCCGGTGACCCGGCCGGCATGGTCCACGACGAGCCGGGTCGTACCGGGGGTACCACGAAGCACCTCGTCGTACTGCTTCTCCAGGCCGGCACGGCCGACCAGATCGGCGCGTTGCAATTCTGGGTCCCGCCTGCCGCGCGCCCGCTGCGCGGCCATTGCCTGTTCGTCCGCCGGCTGCAGGTAACCCAGCAGATGGACGGCGCGAGCACCGGCGGGCGCGGGGTACTCCCGCGCGGCCACAACCTCTGCCCTGACCGCCGGGAACTGCTCGCGGCGCTCCATGATCTGCAGGGCCGCCTGTAACGGCGCGTCGTCGAGTACCGGCACGGGACGGTACGGCGATCCGCTCCAGCACGGCTTGGTGATGCCCGGGCCGCAAGGACGGATCTGCCGTCGGAGCTCGGACACCGGGCGACCGAGCAGCGAAGCGAGCCGCGCCAGGACTGCGTCGCCGCGGTCCGGCTGCCGCTCGAGGGCACTGCGGTCGATCGAGATGACGAGTCGGCTCCGGTTCCGCACCAGCGGCCGGCCCCTTGCGTCGAGGATGAGCCCGCGCACGGCGGGTGTGACGACCTCACGGACGCCGTTGTCAGCAGCTGCGTCCTGGTACCGGTCTCCGGCGACCACCTGTGAGTACGCCAACTGGAGACCCAGTGCCGCAACGAGGGAGAGGATCAGCACCTGGATGCCGAGCAATCTGGATCGCGTGGCGGTCCTCACGGGACCTCCTTGCGGGATCGTCCCCGCGCGAGCCAAGCCGTTGCCGGCAGGATCGCCGGCGCGAGCAGCAGCGCGTAGACCACCTGGCCCGGCAGGAGCGCCGGCAAGTCGGCGAGTCGTGCTCGTGGATCGCCGAGCGCGGCTGCGCCCAGCAGGTAGCCGAGAGGTGTCAGGGCCGCGGCGGCCGCCACCACGACATACTTCGCCAGGCGCGGTCGCCGCGGACCGGTCAGCAGCCCGGCGAGATAGCCGACCAGGCACAGACACATCGCCCAGCTACCGATCGCATGGTCGGCCGGAGGTGCCACGTCGAGTACCACCCCGGCCAGCAGACCCAGGACAGTTCCCGGACCTGGTCCGGCAGCAATGGCGAGTCCGACCACCGTGACCAGGACGAGATCCGGGGTCGGCCCCGGTAACTGAAGCCAAGGAAGGAATGCCACCTGGGCAACAACCGCCAGGATGACGCCCGTGGCGCAGGCAACAGCTCGCAGGGGCTGCATCATCGGCCTCCCCCGCGGCCGGTCGGCCGGACTGTCGGCTGCGGCCTTGTCCCGGGCGGCTCGATCACGATCCCGACGACGTCCAGCGCGGCGTAGTCGGCGGAGGGACGTACGGTCAGAGCCCGGACCGGTTTCGCGGCCACGGGGACAGGTTGGCCGACCTCGCCGACCGGTACGCCGGCCGTGAACGGCCGTCCGCCCGCCGACCCGAGCGTGACGATCTCGTCGCCTGCTCGGACCGGCGCCTGCGGATCGAGCAGCTCGAGGGTCGGCGCCCGGTCACCGGAGCCGGTCAGCATCCCCATGTCACCGGTACGAACAACCCGCACGCCCACGGTCGATGTCGGATCGACGGCCAGCAGCACGGTTGCCGAGGAGGGAGCCACAGCGACCACCCGGCCGACCAGCCCGGTCGCATCGACGACCGTCATGTCCCGCTGGACCCCGTCTCGCTCGCCGCGGTCGATCGCCACAGTCCGGGCGAAGCCCTGGTCGGCGCCGAACGCGATCACCCGAGCCGGCACCACCCGATAGCGCCCACGGGCAGCGGACCCGAGCAGCCGGCCGAGGTCGCGCGACAGTCGTGCGTCGATCCGGCTCGCCTGAAGTTGCGCACGCAAGGTCGCGTTCTCGCGACGCAGGGCGGCGACGTTCTCGCTCTGGCCACCGACGGCACGGATGCGACCGGACG
The DNA here is from genome assembly GCF_040649595.1 of Kribbella sp. NPDC048915. Taxonomy (NCBI): domain Bacteria; kingdom Bacillati; phylum Actinomycetota; class Actinomycetes; order Propionibacteriales; family Kribbellaceae; genus Kribbella; species Kribbella sp. NPDC048915. The sequence goes on from NZ_JBEZFT010000002.1 coordinate 232,812, forward strand.
CTGAGCGGGCGAAGGTGCCGACCACGCGCTCGGCCGGACCGAGGATCGTGGCGGCCACCGTGTGGGCAGGTTCGAGCGTCTGCGGCGCCCGCACGTCGAGCCACAGCAGTCCCATGGCGGCGAGCATCGAGAGTCCGAGGAGTACCTTCGGACGCTGCCGGCGACGGTTCGTGAACGGCCTCCTCATCGCGCGTGGGCAGGCAGCAGTGAGCGGGTACGTGCCGCGAGCACAGTCCGGAGCGCCTCGAACTCCTCCACACAGCGACCGGCGCCCAGGGCAACGGTGTGGAGCGGGTCGTCGGCGATATGCACCGGCATACCTGTCTCCTGACGCAGCCGCTCGTCGAGACCGCGGAGCAACGCCCCGCCGCCGGTGAGCACGACGCCACGGTCCATGATGTCGCCGGCCAACTCCGGCGGACACTCGTCCAGTGTCGTTCGCACCGTGTCGACGATGGCGTTCACGGGTTCCTCGAGTGCGGTACGGAGCTCATCGGTGGTGATTTCGACCGTCCTCGGCAAACCGGTGATGACGTCCCGGCCGCGGATCTCGGCGCGTTGCAGGTCTCCTTCCGGCGCCGGCCAGGCGGAACCGATGGCCATCTTCAGTTCCTCGGCCGTCCGGTCGCCGAGCAGCAACGAGTGGTTCTTCTTCACGTACTGGACGATCGCGTTGTCCAGTTCGTCCCCCGCGGTCCGGATCGACCTGGCCACCACGATGCCGCCCAGCGAAATGACCGCGACCTCGGTGGTTCCGCCGCCGACGTCGACGATCATGCTGCCGGTCGCATCGGCGACCGGAAGGCCGGCGCCGATGGCGGCCGCCATCGGCTCCTCGATGATGTGCACCTGCCGGGCTCCCGCCTGGGTTGCGGCCTCGACGACGGCCCGGTGCTCGACGGCGGTGATACCCGAGGGCACACAGACGACCATCCGCGGCTTGCTCCACGACCGGCGGTGCACCTTCTGGATGAAATAGCGCAGCATGCGCTCGGTGACGTCGAAGTCGGCGATGACGCCGTCCTTCAGGGGACGTGTCGCCACCACGTGCGCCGGCGTGCGGCCGATCATCTTCTTCGCTTCGGCGCCGACGGCAAGGACGCCACCGGTGTGCAGGTTGATCGCCACCACCGAGGGTTCGTCGAGCACGATGCCCCGTCCGCGGACATAGACGAGGGTGTTCGCGGTGCCGAGGTCGACACCGATGTCTCGGCCGATGAAGGACATGGTCGTCATGGCAATGCGAAGCCTCCCGTGGTCCAGTGGTCAGTTGATTCGTTCCGGCAACAACCGCCAGTTGCGTCCGGGATCGTTGCCGTCAGCAACTCGCTGCGTCCCGGCCGGATCATCCGAGCCTGGCTGGCGCTCGTTACTGCGGTCGTCAGTGCGGTCGTCGGACTCGAGCTCGCGCAGAGCATCGAGAGCACGAAGCCAGCGCTCGTGCTCGGAGCTGTCCAGCAGCGATGCGATGTACCACACCGCGAGCGGGCCGAGCACCGTCAGAACCAGAAGCAGTGTCAGCATCGGTCACCCCCGTAGTGAAGACGGCTGAGCGAGGTGGTCAGGACCTAGGCATCGGGTGATACGGAACAGCCCGCATCCGAACGGCCTGCACGTGGCCGGCCGGGCCGCGTGGTGCGACGCAGGTGAGGTCGGGAACCTCAGCTCGTCGACGAGACCCGTCCACAGAGCGTGCAGCACCTTCCGAGATCACCGACCGACTCCCCCAGTTCGCCTCCGCGCGCCGGACGCCACGCCTGGGCTCATGTCGAGGTTCGCGACGGATTCAACGACTCGACCCTCACCTTGCGAGGCCACCCGGTGCATATTACCTACTATCAGAGTTGCAAGTTAAGTGCAATATGGCTGTGATGCAGCCGAGCAGAAGGTCGGCGTGAGGTTGAGCATGGGCTGCGCGTTTCGCCCCGCGCTCGGCGAAACCCGCCCGGCATACTTGCCGGTGAGCGGAGGAAACCTAATACTTGAGTGCAAAGTTTTTCGATGTGCGAGGTACTCCGTGAAGCTGCCGCTCGACGATGCGCGAGCCCCTTTGTTCACCATCGGACAGGTGTCGGACATGCTCGGCGTCCAGCATGCCTTCCTGCGGCGACTCGACCAGCAGGACATCGTGCGTCCGAGCCGGTCCGACGGACGCCAGCGCCGCTACAGCCGGCAACAGATCGATCAGGTGGTCGAGGTGCGCACGCTCCTCGACGAGGGCCTCACCCTCGCCGGCGTGCGGCGCGTGGTCGAACTGCAGGCCCGGGTGGCCGAGCTCGAAGCGCAGCTCGCCCAGTTGAGCGGTGAAGTCCGCGCCGGAAGCGGGCGCGAGCACCGGCGTCAGCCTTCCGATCCCGCCTGATCCGCCGCCCTCGCCCCTGGGGACCGAGTGGCGCGCCAGGCCGCCGTCAGCGATCGGATGACATGCTGGTTGTCATCGTTTCGATGACATGCTACAACATTGTCGTCGTCGCGCCGGCCTGACGGGTCTGTTGGCCCGGCGCGACCTGGCGGCCGGGCGTGGCCGTCAGTCTCCCAAGAGCGAACACAATTCTTCGGAGGTGATGCAGGTGCTTCGGGACGGGCTCGGAGCTGATCGGACCAGGAGTGTGCGGTCCGGCGACGGGTCGTCGTTGCGGATCGGGATGATCGCGCCGCCGTGGTTCGACATTCCGCCGGCCGGGTACGGCGGCATCGAGGCGGTGGTGGGAGATCTGACGGACCGCCTGGTCGCTCGAGGCCATGACGTCCTACTTGTTGCAGCAGGCAACAACGGAACCAAGGCACGGTTCGCCCGGACGTACGACGTACCACCGTCGGACCTGCTCGGTCAGCCGACTCCTGAGGTGGTCCAGGCGGCGGCCGCGGCGCGGATCCTGGCGGCCGAGGAGCAGGCGGGCAGGCCGGTCGATCTGGTGCACGACCACTGCCTGGCCGGTCCACTGCTGGCGCGCGGGCGTGACGTGCCGACCGTTGTCACGATGCACGGTCCGGTCGAAGGCCAACTCCTGGAGTACTACAAGCAACTGGGAGACACGATCTCCCTGGTGGCGATCAGCGATGCCCAGCGGGCCCGGGCCCCGGAACTGCCCTGGGTGGGCACCGTCCACAACGCGATCGATGTCGCCGCGTTCCCCTATCGGGAGGAGAAGGAAGACCAGGTCGTGTGGCTCGGGCGGTACTGCCAGGACAAGGCGCCGCATCTGGCGATCGACGCCGCCCGGGAAGCGGGGCTGCCGATCGTCTGTGCGGGCAAGTGCAGCGAGCCGCCGGAGCAGGCCTATTTCGATGAGTACGTCGCACCCCGCCTGGGCCCGGACGCCACTCACATCGGGATGGCCGACTTCGCCACCAAGACCGACCTGTTGGGCCGCGCGCGGTGCCTGGTGTTCCCGATCTGCTGGGAGGAGCCGTTCGGGCTGGTGATGATCGAGGCGATGGCGTGCGGCACGCCAGTGGTCGCGCTGCGCCGCGGATCCGTTCCTGAGGTGGTGGTCGACGGAGTCACGGGATTCGTGGTCGACGACCCTGCCGAGCTCCCGGAGGCTATTCGCGACGCCAAGCTGCTGGACCCGGTCGATTGCCGCCGCCACGTCGAGGAGAACTTCGACCTCAGCGTGATGACGCTCGGCTACGAGCGCGTGTATCGCCGTCTGGTGCGCCCGACCCCGGCGATGACCTTCTTCGAACAGGCCGGCGACCTCTCGGCCGGTCCGTCGCAGCCTGAACCTGCCCGACCCCCGGCCGCTCACAAGGACATGGCCGCGTAGCCGGGTGGCGTGTTCCGTGCGAGTGAGCCCGGTAGCCTGTCATCTGTACGATGACCAAGTCGGATGTCGTTGCCTTGACGACACGGAGGTTCCAGTGGCTGCCCGGGCGAAAGCATCTCGATCCGCCAAGGATTCCGTCGCGGAACACGCGGTCACCCAACTGATCCAGGTCATGACCAAGCTTGCCGTTCCGGGCCGTACCGACGCCGGCAGTCGCCCACCGCAGCGTGCCGCGATGGGCAGGCCGGCGGCGGACGGCCCGGAACTGCTTGCTGCGCTGACCGCCATGCGTGAGCTGCGGGATCAGCTGACCGAATGGGAACCCGCCCTGATCGCCGCGGCTCGGGCCTGCGGCGTCACCTGGTCCGAGATCGCGCCCGCCCTCGGGCTCACCAGTCGCCAAGCGGCCGAGCGCCGTTATCTCCGGCTCACCCCGAGTCCCGGCGAGGTGCCGGAGGGAACGCGGGAACAGCGGGTTCAGGCAGCCCGCGACAAGCGCTCCGGCGATCGCGCAGTGGCCGGTTGGGCTCGCGCGAACGCCGCGGCCCTGCGGCAGCTCGCCGGTGAGATCACCGCCCTGACGGGGTTGACGCCGACCGCCCGGACGAGTGTCGAGCGGGTCAGCCAGGCACTTGGCAGCAACGACCCGGCCGACCTCCTTGACCCGCTGTCCGAGGCCGGCCCACGGCTGAGCCGCAGCCACCCTGCCTTCGCCGATCGGATCAAGGCCCTCGATCGCACAACGGAGAAGATCCGGTCCGCCGACCGTGGCCGGCGGACCGGATCAGCCTGACGTCGTCATCGAGACGACATCCAACGGCCCGGAGTGTCAGAGCTTCGACTCACGCAGCAGTCGCAGATCGGCGGCACCGGTCAGATCCACGCCGTGGTCATCGGCCTTGATGGTCACCAAATGGTCGCCCAGGCGCAGATTCCGGATGCTGATCGGCCCGAATCCGGCGGGAAGGCGTTCCGCGACCCGGATGGTCCGAGCCGGCACGTCCGGGTCCAGGCGCAGCAGGGACCGAAGGAGCAGCAGCGGTGCAGCGGCTGCCCAGGCCTGCGGCGAGCACGAGGTGGGATACGACACCGGCAGCGTGAACTCCGAGCGATCGAATCCACAGAACAGCTCCGGCAGTCGTCCACCGAACGACGCGGCCGCCGCCAGCAGGCCTTCCGCACTGCGGGCGGCCTCCTCGGTGTAGCCGTACCGCGCGAGGCCGGCCGCGCAGATTGCCGAGTCGTGCGGCCAGACCGAGCCGTTGTGGTAGCTGATCGGGTCGTAGGCAGCCATCGTGCTCGCCAGTGTCCGGAAACCCCAGCCGGAAAAGAGCTCCGGTGACATCAGTCGCTCCGCCACCCGCGCGGCGACGTCCGGCTCGGCCAGTCCGGTCCACAGGCAATGGCCCATGTTGGACGCCAGCGCATCGACCGGGCGCTTGTCCCGGTCAAGCGCCATCGCAAGATACCCCTTGTCGGGAAGCCAGAACGCCTCATGGAACCGCTCCTTGAACCGAGCAGCCCGCTCCGCCCACTGAGCAGCCGCGGCCTCGTCACCGAAGGCAGCGGCGAGTTCGCTTCGCGCCACGAACGCGCCGTACACATACGCCTGGACCTCGGCGAGCGCGATCGGTGGCTCCGCGAACCGGCCGTCGGCGAACCTGATCGAGTCGTGCGAATCCTTCCAGCCCTGGTTGAACAGCCCGCGGTCGGTGGCTCGCTTGTACTCGACGAAGCCGTCCCCGTCACGGTCGCCGTACCGGATGATCCAGTCCAGCGCGCGGTCGACGTGCGGCAGCAATGGCGCGATGCGCTCCTTCGGAGTACCCCAGCGGAGCAGCTCGCCGACGAGCATGCAGAACAGAGGCGTGGCGTCCGCCGTTCCGTAGTACACCGCGTTGCCCGGACTCAGCGGGAACGCGGTCCCGTTGCGCACCTCGTGCAGGATCCGTCCGGGCTCTTCCTCGTTCAAGGGATCGACCCGGCGGCCCTGCAACTCGGCGAGTGCGTTCAGCGTCGTCAGGGCCAGTTCCTGGTCGATCGGCAGCGTCATCCATGCCGTCAGCAACGAATCCCGGCCGAACAGCGTCATGAACCACGGCACGCCGGCGGCCACCACCTCGGTCGGCTCGTCGTCAGGCCCGCTCCAGCGGACCCGCAGCGCACCCAAGTCCTGCACACTCCGATCGAGCACCGCGCTGAGCTTCTCGTCGCCCTCGATCTCCGGCGCCGCACCGCGCCACTTCCGGAACCGGGTGGCCGGCTTCGAGTCGTGAACCGGCTCATCGTGCCGGTACGCGGGAGCGCGCTCCTCCTCGTCGACGATCGGATAGACCTGGACCGAACTCTGCCACCTACCGCCGGCCGGGATCACCACGTCGACCGCCAGAAGTCCCGGCCCGATGCTGCGCCCGCCTTCCAGACGCACCCGGACACCACGCTGACCGTTGTTCGCGCGCGCCTCGGCCAGCAGGTCTTCGTCGTACGCCGTCCAGGAAACCGGGCCGAGTGGCTTGGGGTTACCGGCCTTGACCGAGAACGTGTCCGCGAAGTCGGCGCCGACCTCGATCGTGAGCCGGCACGCGGTGTCCTCGGAGCCGAGATTGCGCAGCACCAGGTCCTCACGCATGCCGTCACCGACCAGACGGTGACGCTCGATCAGCAGCGGAGCACCGTCACCCCGGCGGCGCCCTACGAACGTCGCCTCGTACGGCGAACCGGGCTGGACCGCCAACGGCTCCGGCGGGCGCCCGTCGAGGACGACCCGCCAACTGCTGATGATGCGGGTGTCGCGGTAGTACAAACCATCCACCCGGTCAGCTGCCATCTCGCCGTCCGTGGCCGAGATACAGAAGGTGCTGCCCTCGACCAGGGTGACCTCCGGACTGCTGACCGGCGTCATCTGACTCTGAGACATTCCGTTCCTCCTCAGGCTGCGTGGGGACACACCGGCACACTCGCTGAAGACATCAGGGGTTGTCATCAATACGTTGACAATTGTACTTGTCAACGTACAGTTGCACAGCACTGACGGACGTGCGGATCGACACATTGTCGACCACGCCAACCCAGCGACGCACCGGAGACGCACCTATCGAAGGCCAGAGGAGCGTCCGGTTCGCCAACTGGACGCCGAGCGGCACCATCCAGGTGGTACCCGACCGACGCGCATCGGCTAGATAATTCGTGACGCGAATTGAACACGTTGCGGCTGATACCGTTGCAGCGTGGCGAAGAACGAGGACGGACGGATCGGTGTCGTCGCCGGCCTGGTGCGAACGACATTTCTGGTCGATGCCGTGTATGCGCAGTCGAGCCGTGAACGAGGATTGACACCCCAGCAAGGGCAACTGTTGTGCGTCCTGATGGCCCAGCCGTACAGCATGAGCGAACTGGGCGCGATGCTCGGGCTGGCCAAGTCGAGTATGACCGGGCTTGTCGACCGCACCGAGCGCAACGGACTCGTACGGCGTGAGCCCGATCCGCGAGACACCCGCGCCGTGCGGGTCGCACTCACGCCTCGGGGTGGCCAACTGGCCGATGAGTTCTACGCCGAGACGTGCCGACGGATCGACCGTCTGACGGCGGGACTCAGCGGGGCCGAGCGGGACACGCTGGCAAGTCTGCTGGGTCGCGTCGTCGCGGACAACGAGGCACCGGTCGTCTTCCTGGAGCTCGACGAGACCGGCCGGCCACCCCAGGAAGCTTAGGGGTTGCGGTTCGTAGTACGAACTATTATGATTCGTATTACGAACTATTATGGTTCGTATTACGAACTATCAATCCCGTTGCGTGATCAAGCTTCAGAGGAGTTGTTATGTCGGACCTCATTGCCGTCACCGGCGCGACCGGACAACTGGGCCGGCTGGTCGTCGACCAGCTGCTGACTCGCGTGGCATCCGATCGGGTCGTCGCTGTCGCCCGCAACCCGGAAAAGGCAGCGCCGTTGCGGGACAAGTCGGTCCAGGTGCGGATCGCCGATCACGACGACCGGGCAGCCGTCGACGCTGCGCTGGCCGATGTCGATGTCGTCCTGCTGATCTCGGGGAACGAGTTCGGCCGCCGGATGAATCAGCACGCGAACGTCATCCGCAGCGCCCAGCAGGCCGGGGTGTCGCGGATCGTCTACACCAGCGCACCGCACGCCGACACCAGCGAGACCGCGATCGTCGCCGAGCACAAAGCCACCGAGCGGATGATCCGCGCGTCCGGTCTGACCTCCACGATCCTGCGCAACAACTCCTACCACGAGAACTACGCAGCACTCCTCGACTCGGCTCGAACCACCGGCACGATCATCGGCAGCGTCCACGACGGCAGGGTGGCCAGTGCCGACCATCTCGACTACGCCGAAGCGGCCGCGGTCGTGCTCAGCACCGACGGTCACGACAACGTGGCGTACGAACTGACCGGCGACGTGTCCTGGACCTATCCGGAACTCGCGGCGGCGATCTCGGAAGCACTGGGTACGCCGGTGACGTACCAAGACCTGTCATCGACAGAACATGCCGACGTCCTGCGTGCCGCCGGTCTCGACGAGCCGACGGTCGAGTTCCTCGTACAACTCGACGCGGACGTCGCGGCCGGTGTCTCGGCCGCGGCAACCGACCAACTGCAACGCCTCATCGGCCGACCGACCACGCCACTCCTGGCAGGACTGCGCGCGATCGCCGCGCGGTGAATCGCACGCCCATCGACTGCGGGCCGTCACCTTCGCTCGATCTCACGTCGCCCGCAGCCCCAGGGCGGCCAGGGCCGCGGACGCGTGACGTTCGGCCTCCGCAGGCGAAGGTGCCGGTTCGAGGCCGAGGAGCCGACGGCGGTGCGGTTCGCCGAGGAGCAGGGCGAAGAGCTGCTCTCCGGTCGCCGCCGACGGGCCGAGCAATGCGCTCAGCGCGTCGACGTACCGCTGTGGCCCAGCCGCATAGAAGCTGCCGGCCAGCTCCGGGAACTGCTTCGCCTCCGCGATCACCAGCCGATGAAGACCGACGGCGACGTCGGAGTGCAGCGTCAGGACAAGCCGGCTCGTGAGAGCTTCCAGGTCCGTCGTTTCCCCGTCGGCGAACACGTCTCGATTCAGCCTGCCGACGACCGCGGTGAACACCGCCGTCTTGTCGCCGACATAGACGTAGATCGTGCGTTTGGTGACCTTCGCCTCGGCGGCGAGGCGATCGAGCGAAACACCGCCGTACCCGTGCTCGAGGAACAACCGCACCGCGGCGTCCAGGATCTGCTCACGCCGCTGCTCACGCTCCGACCGGGTCGGCCGGCCACGCTTGCGTGGACCGTCAGCCGCCACCTCGTCCATCCACTCTTCACCCTCTCCGACGCAAATGATACGGTTTAGTGTCATTATGCGGGGTCTCGCAATCCGTGGCCCCTCCCCTGTTCGAGGAGATCCGACATGATCCCTGATGACGGCCGGCCACCCGCCGGGGACCGGCGCACTCGCCGCCGAAAGCCGCAGCCGAAGCAGTCCGAGCTGGTCGGCCACTACCGGCAGATGCTGCTCATCCGCCGCTTCGAAGAGCGCGCCGCTCGCGCCTACACCGAGGCGAAGATCGGCGGCTACTGCCACCTCAATCTCGGCGAGGAAGCCACCGTGACCGGACTGTCGGCCGCGCTGAGCCCGACCGACTACCTCTTCACCAGCTACCGCGAACACGGGTACGCGCTTGCCCGCGGGATCGCGGCGGGCCGGGTGATGGCCGAGCTGTTCGGCCGCAGCGACGGCGTCTCCAAGGGCTGGGGCGGCTCGATGCATCTCTTCGACGTGGAGACCCGCCTGCTCGGCGGCTACGGGATCGTCGGCGGTCAGTTGCCACTGGCCACCGGCGCCGCCTTCGCCATCGCCTACCGCGGTGGCAGCGAGGTGGTGATGTGCCACCTGGGCGACGGTTCGACGAACATCGGCGCCTTCCACGAGTCGCTGAACCTGGCCGCGCTGTGGAAGCTCCCGATCGTGTACGTCGTCATCAACAACCAGCTCGGGATGGGTACGACCGTGGAGCATGCCTCCGCCGAACCGGAGTTGTACAAGCGCGCGGCGGCGTACCGGATGCACGGGGAACGCGTCGACGGGAACGATGTGCTGGCGGTCAAGGAGGCCGCCGAGCGCGCCGTCGCGGCCGCCCGGGAAGGGCGTCCGACGCTGCTGGAGACTGTGAGTTCACGTTTGCGTGGCCACTCCGTCATCGATCCCGCGGCATACCGGACCAAGGAAGAGGCAGCCGCGCTCCGTGCCGCCGATCCCCTGCTCGCGCTGGCCGATCAGCTGCTCGCCAACGGCGCGACGACCGCTTCGGAGCTGGAGGCACTCGACGAGTCGGTGACCGCCGAGGTCGCTGCCGCAGTGAGCTTCGCCGACGCGAGCCCGGAACCGGATGTCGCGACGCTGTTCGACTACAACTACGCGACGCCGGTGCCGAACGACCTCAAGCGACTACCCGCCGACCCGCTGTTCACGGCGGTCGACGCATGACCGAGATGACCTACCGGCAGGCGATTCACGACACCCTGCGCGCCGAGATGATCCGCGACGACCAGGTCTTCCTGATCGGCGAGGAGATCGGTGTCTTCGAGGGCTCGTACAAGATCACCGCTGGGCTGCTCAAGGAGTTCGGTGATCAGCGCGTCCGCGACACACCGATCGCCGAGGAAGGGTTCACCGGCGCCGCGATCGGCGCGGCGATGCTCGGCCTGCGTCCGGTCGTCGAGATCATGACAATCAACTTCTCGCTGCTCGCACTCGACCAGATCGTCAACCACGCAGCCAAGATCCATGGCATGTTCGGCGGCCAGTCCAGTGTCCCGATGGTGATCCGGACACCCGGCGGCGGCGGTCAGCAGCTCGGCGCCACCCACTCGCAGAACGTCGAGTTGTACTACGCCTTCGTCCCCGGCATGAAAGTCGTTGCCCCCAGCAACCCAGCGGACGCGAAAGCCTTGCTGCTGGCGGCGATCCGGGACAACGACCCGGTGCTGTTCCTGGAGAACCTGGCGCTCTACAACACCAAGGGTGAGGTGCCGGACGCCGACGTACCGGCGGAGATCGGACGGGCCGCGGTGACCCGAACCGGGAGCGACCTCACCGTGATCGGATACTCGCGGATGGCAGCGGTCGGGCTTCAGGTCGCGCAGCGACTGGCCGCCGACGGGATCGACGCCGAGGTCGTCGACCTGCGCAGCCTGCGGCCGCTCGACCGGGAGACGATCGTCCGGTCGGTCCGCAAGACCCACGCCGCGGTCGTCCTCGAGGACGACTGGCTGACGTACGGGATCGGGGCCGAGGTCGCAGCGACAATCTCCGACGGCGCCTTCGACCAGCTCGATGCGCCGGTACGGCGGGTGGCGATGGCGGAAGTGCCGTTGCCGTACGCAAAGACTCTGGAGAGTGCGGCGCTGCCGTCGGCGGCGGATGTCGAGACCGCGATCCGGCAGACCCTTGCGGCCGTCAGCCGGCTTCGGTGAGAGGAACGGACATGGGCAAGATCCTGATGCCACGGCTGTCGGACACGATGGAGTCCGGCACCATCGCCACCTGGCACAAGCAGGCCGGCGATCTGGTGACCGCCGGCGAGATCCTCGCCGACATCGAGACCGACAAGGCCGTCATGGAGTACGAGGCCTACGAGACCGGCGTGCTCAGCCGGATCCTGGTCGCCGAAGGCGAAGAAGCCCGAATCGGGGATCCGATCGCACTCATCGGTGACGACCAGGCTGACGTGGACGTCGATGTGGAAGCCGAGGTGGATGGCGGGACCGGCACCGCGGCGACGGACGGCGCACCGGTCGTCGCTGCGCCTCCGGCGGCCGGCAGGGAGCGGGTCCCGGCATCTCCGTTGGCCAGGCGTGATGCGCGGGAACTGGGTGTGGACCTCGCGACCATCCGCGGCAGCGGGTCCGGCGGGAGAGTCATCCGGGCCGATGTCCTGGCGGCGGCGAATTCCGCAGCGAGACCGGATGCGACACCGGCACAGGACAGCGCGCCCGTGGTCGAGCGGTCCCGGCCGAGTACGCCGCAAGGCGAAGCGCACGTCGAGAACGTGCCGCTGGGAGGGCTGCGCAAGACCAGCGGGCGCCGACTCGCGGAGAGCGCGCGTACTGCGCCGCACTTCTACCTGACCGCGGTGGCCGACGTCGAGGAGCTGGTCCGGCTGCGGGCCGAGCTGAACGCCCGGCTGACCGCGGCTGGGCGGCAGAAGGTGAGCGTGAACGACCTGGTGGTGCGGGCCTGTGCACTCGTACTGCGCAAGCACCCGGACGTCAACGCTTCCCTCGACGGGGACGTCGTACGACGGTATCGAGAGGTCAATGTCGGCGTGGCGGTTGCGCTCGAGGACGGACTGCTCGTGCCGGTGGTGCGTAACGCCGACCGCAAGTCCGTAGGAGCGATCGCGGAGGAAGCCGCGACGCTGGCAGCGCGCGCCCGCGAGCGGCGGCTGACAGCGGACGAGATGAGCGGTGGCACCTTCACGGTCAGCAACCTCGGGATGTACGGCGTCGAGCAGTTCACCGCGATCATCAATCCGCCGGAGTCGGCCATTCTCGCGGTCGGAGCCTCGAAGCGCGAGGCGGTCGTCGCCGAGGACGGATCGATCGTCGCGCGGACCCGGATGCGGTACACACTGTCGGCCGATCATCGCATCCTCGACGGCGCGGTCGGTGCGCGATTCCTCGCCGACCTCACGGAGCTTCTGGAGGACCCGTGGCTGATCCTGGCCTGACCCGATCGGAGGATGCGGTGCGTGGTACGACGTTCGACCTGGTGATTCTGGGTGGTGGCAGCGGTGGGTATGCCGCTGGTTTGCGGGCTGCGACGCTGGGGTTGTCGGTGGCGTTGGTGG